>JAJQCU010000279.1:14423-14745 GCA_021202575.1 Lachnospiraceae bacterium | reverse complement strand
GTGGTGGAGCCCGAGGAGGCCACCATGTGGGCGGCGGATCATATTGTGGATGTGGGCCCCGGCGCCGGGGAGCACGGCGGTGAGGTGGTAGCTCAGGGAACGGCGAAGGAAATCTGTGAAACCCCCAATTCCATCACCGGACAGTATCTGAGCGGGCGGCTGGCTATTCCGGTGCCAGAGACACGCAGAAGCCCCCAGGGCTGGCTGCACATTAAGGGCGCTGCGGAGAATAACTTAAAAAAGAGGACCTGGGCAATCCCGGTGGGGGTTTTCACGGGGGAGCAGCGGGGGAGGCGCTCCGGGTAGAGCTCGGTGGTCGCCG
>JAJQCU010000279.1:0-14413 GCA_021202575.1 Lachnospiraceae bacterium | reverse complement strand
GTATTCACCTGTGTCACCGGAGTCAGCGGCTCCGGCAAATCCTCCCTGATCAACGAGGTGCTGTACAAGGTGCTGGCCAGAAAGCTGAACCGGGCCCGTACCATTCCGGGGAAATATAAGAGCATTCTGGGGATGGAGCAGCTGGACAAGGTCATTGCCATCGACCAGTCGCCCATCGGCCGCACGCCCCGCTCCAATCCGGCCACCTACACCGGTGTATTTGACCAGATCCGCGACCTGTTCGCGGGAACCGCGGACGCTAAGGCCAGAGGCTACGGCAAGGGGCGTTTCAGCTTTAATGTAAAGGGAGGCCGCTGCGAGGCCTGCGCCGGGGACGGCATTATCAAAATTGAGATGCACTTTCTGCCGGATGTGTACGTGCCCTGCGAGGTCTGCGGCGGCAAGCGGTATAACCGGGAGACCCTGGAGGTCAAATATAAGGGAAAGAGCATTTATGATGTGCTGGAAATGACGGTGGAGGAGGCCGTGCCCTTCTTCTCCGCGTTCCCTTCCATCCGGCGCAAAATTGAGACGCTGAATGATGTTGGCCTGTCCTATATTAAGCTGGGGCAGCCCTCCACCACGCTGTCCGGCGGGGAAGCCCAGCGCATCAAGCTGGCGGCGGAGCTTTCCAGAAAGAGCACCGGCAGGACCATCTATATTCTGGACGAGCCCACCACGGGGCTGCATTTCGCGGATGTGCACAAGCTGACGGAAATACTGCAGCGGCTGGCTGACGGAGGCAACACGGTGGTGGTCATTGAGCACAATCTGGACGTGATCAAGACCGCGGATTATATCATTGACATGGGTCCGGAGGGCGGAGACGGCGGTGGTACGGTGATCGCGAAGGGCACGCCGGAGGAGGTGGCTCAGAATCCGGCGTCCTATACAGGGATTTATATTAAGAAGATGCTGGAAAGGGCAGGACGGAAAATATAAATACAGGCAAACTACGCCTGACGAGTCTGTTTATATCTCTCAAGTCGGCTGTGAATAGTAACAAGGAAAGTCAAAAATTTCAGAATCGCCTTTTTTCGCTCTTGCACTTCCGGACAATCTGCTTTATGATGGTAGAAGACAAAAACTGGATATTTCTGGAATTCAAATCGAAAGAGAAGCAGTGATAGGATGCGCACGATCATGCAGGAAATGGCTGCTTGCGCAGTCCGTGATCGGCGGGATGGTAAGCGATATAGTGTTGTTTGCTGTTACAGAGATGTACGTTTATAAAGCAGAGGGAAATCATATCCAGGATCAGTGAAGGAGGAAGTGTACCGTGGCATATAGTGATATCGGAATCGATTTAGGTACAGCGAGTATTTTGGTATATATCAAGGGGAAGGGCGTGGTGCTCAAGGAGCCCAGCGTCGTGGCGTTTGACAGAGACACCAATACCATCAAGGCCATCGGGGAGAACGCGCGCCTGATGCTTGGCCGCACCCCGGGCAATATTGTGGCGGTCCGCCCTCTGCGCCAGGGCGTGATTTCTGATTACAGGGTGACGGAGCAGATGATAGAGCACTTCATCAGAAAGGCCATCGGGCACAGGACCTTCCGCAAACCCCGCATCGCGGTCTGTCTACCCAGCCGAGTAACAGCGGTGGAAAAAAAGGCGGTGGAGGACCCCGCGTATCAGGCGGGCGCCAGAGAGGTCTATATTATTGAGGAGCCCATCGCGGCCGCTATCGGCGCGGGCATTGATATTTCCAGGCCCTGCGGCAACCTGATTGTGGATATCGGCGGCGGCACCTCTGATATTGCCGTTATTTCTCTTGGCAGCAGCGTGGTCAGCGCGTCCATCAAGGTGGCCGGGGATGATTTCGATGAGGCGCTGGTCAGATATCTGAGGAAGAAGCACAATCTGCTGGTGGGCGACAGGAGCGCTGAGGATTTAAAGATCAAAGTGGGCACCTGCTGGCGCAGCGGTGAGGAGGAATTTATGGATGTCAGGGGCAGGGATCTGGTGACGGGACTTCCCAAGACTATTTCTGTTTCTTCCTATGAGACGGAGGAGGCCCTGCGGGATACGGTCAATCAGATCGTGGAGCCCATTCACAGTGTCCTGGAGAAAACGCCGCCGGAGCTGGCGGCGGATATTTTAGACCGCGGAATCGTGCTGACCGGCGGCGGCGCCATGCTGCGGGGGCTGGAGGAGCTGATTCATGACAGGACGGGCATCAACACGGTCACGGCGGAGGATCCCATGACCTGCGTGGCGATCGGCACGGGAAAATATATCGAATCACTTTCCGGTTTTGGCGAGGACAATTAGGAACGGGCGGGAATTGTGTGAAGAACAGCATTGCGCTGGAGCTTTTCAGGCAAAGCATCAGGGGGCTGCCCGTTCAGAAGAATATAAAAAAAGGATAAAGGGGCTGTCACCGGCAGCCTGTATTCGTGACAGTTCCTTAGGAGGAGAAGCCTGGATACAGCCTGTCGGACAGCCCCTGTTTTGTGAACGCATGGATGTCATCAGGGGATATGTGGAGCATATCATTTACCAGAACGGTGAAAATGGATATACAGTGATGAATCTGGTCAGTGAGGGCGATGAGATCACCTGCGTCGGAACGCTGAAGGGCCTGACTGTGGGGGAAACCATCGAGGCCAGGGGGGAGGGCGTTTCCCATCCGGTGTACGGCAGCCAGTTTAAAATTTCCTCCTGGCAGGTCATCCCTCCCGAGGACAAGGAGAGTATGCGGCGGTATCTGGCCAGCGGCGCCGTCAAGGGGATTGGGGCGGCTTTAGCGGATCGGATTGTGAGTAAATTCGGCGATGACTCCTTTCGCATCATGGAGGAGGAGCCGGAGCGCCTGGCGGAGATTAAGGGCATCAGTGAGCGCATGGCCCAGGATATTTCCGCACAGATGGAGGAAAAAAAAGAGCTGCGCTCGGCCCTGGTCTATCTGCAGCAATACGGCATCAGCAATGCCCTGGCTGTGAAAATTTATCAGACCTATCAGAATGAGATCTATCAGGTGATGCAGACCAATCCCTATCGTCTGGCGGAGGATATCAGCGGCATCGGCTTTAAGATGGCGGATGAGATCGCGGCCAGGGCGGGGATTCATACGGATTCCGACTATCGCATTGCCAGCGGCGTGCTGTATGTGCTGACTCAGGCTCAGCAGGAGGGCCATGTCTATCTGCCGATGGAGCTGCTTGTGTCCAGGGCGCAGCAGCTTTTGGAGGTTGCCGCCTCATCCATTGAGCCGGTATTGTCCAACATGATGATGGACAAAAAGCTGGTGATCAAAAGGCAGGGAGAGCAGACTCTCGTATACGCGGCCGGATATTATTATCTGGAATTAAACTGCGCCCGGATGCTCCATGACCTGAACGGGGCGGTGGAGCTGACGGATCCTTCCGCGGGAGCCGCACTGCAAAAGGAGATCGACGCCATCGCCGCGGAATTCTCCATTGAGCTGGATGAAATGCAGAGAAAGGCGGTGCTTGCCAGCATCGAAAACGGCCTGTTTATTTTATCCGGCGGCCCGGGCACGGGCAAGACCACCACAGTCAATATGATTCTGAGGTACTTTGAGAGGCAGGGACTGGATATTTTACTGGCGGCGCCTACGGGGCGGGCCGCCAAACGCATGACGGAGGCCACGGGCTGTGAGGCAAGGACTATTCATCGTCTGCTGGAGGTCAACGGCGCGCCGGAGGAAAACGACAGGGGAGCCCGCTTTGAGAGAAACCGGGATCATCCGCTGGAAGCGGACGTGGTGATTATTGATGAGATGTCCATGGTGGACATTCATCTGTTTTCCTCTCTGCTTCAGGCCATCGCGGCGGGCACCCGGCTGATTCTGGTGGGGGATGTGGACCAGCTTCCCAGCGTGGGGCCGGGGCAGGTACTGAGAGACCTGATCCGAAGCGGCTGCTTTCCGGTGGTGACGCTGAGCCATATTTTCCGGCAGGCGCAGACCAGCGATATCGTGGTGAACGCCCACCGGATCAATCAGGGGGAGCCTCTGGACTTCAACAACAAGAGCAGGGACTTTTTCCTGCTGGAGCGCAAGGACCCCAACGTCATTTATAAGCACATGCTGCAGCTGATCACTCAAATGCTGCCGAAGTACGTGAACGCCTCCCCGCTGGAGATTCAGGTGCTGACCCCCATGCGCAAGGGTGCCTTGGGGGTGGAACAGCTCAACCGGATTCTGCAGCAGTACATGAACCCGCCGGATCCGCGCAAAAAGGAGCACCAGGAGGGCGCCACCCTGTTCCGGGAGGGGGACAAGGTGATGCAGACGAAAAATAACTATCAGGCGGAGTGGGAGATTCTGGGAAAATACAATATTCCTGTGGACAAGGGAATGGGCGTTTTTAACGGAGATATGGGGCGTATCCTGGAAATCCGGGAGCCGGCGGAGCAGATGGTGGTGGAATTTGAGGAGGGGAAGAGAGTGACATACCCCTTCGACCGCCTGGAGGAGCTGGATCTGGCCTACGCCATCACTATACATAAGTCTCAGGGCAGCGAGTATCCGGCGGTGGTGATGCCGCTTTTGGGCGGCCCGAGGCTGCTTTTTAACCGGAATCTGCTCTACACCGGCGTGACCCGGGCAAAAAGCTGCGTGGTCATTCTGGGAAGCTTGCGCTGCGTGCAGGAGATGATTCAGAACGTCAGCCAGCACGAAAGATACACCTCTCTGGACCTGAGAATTAAAGAATGCGCGGCCCAGGGAATGGAGGAATATACATAAAGGCTGTCGGTCAAATGCGGCAGAAAAGAGAGGCTGACATACAAAACGGGAGCGTTGAGATATTTGAGAAACATCAAACACCATGGATAGCAGCAGTCACCTGGAGAGGGAAAGGACGCTGTGTCGATTATCAAAGAACTGTTATTTCCCAGAAGATGCCCGGTCTGCGACCGGCCCACGCCCTGGGGAGAGTATATCTGCCAGGGCTGCAGGGGGAAGCTTGTATCCCTGGGCCGCTCCTACTGCCTGAAATGCGGCAAGGGGCTTTCCAGGGAAGAGTGGGAATACTGCGCCGACTGCCGCAGATATCCCCACGTATTTGACCGCGGCCGCTCCCTGTATACCTATGAGAGCGCGGCCGGTGCGGTTTTTCGCCTGAAATATAAGGGGCGGCAGGAGTACGCGGATTTTTTCGCGGAGGAATGGTACCGGGAGCTTAAGGATACCATCGCCGCCTGGAAAATTGACCTGATTGTGCCCGTCCCTCTGCATAAGAGCCGGCAACGGCAGCGGGGCTATAATCAGGCTGAGCTTCTGGCAAAGGCTCTGGGAAGGCGGCTGGGATTGCCGGTATGCGGGCAGTGTGTGATCAGGAGCAGGAAAACAACCTCCCAGAAACAGCTGAATCGCGCGGAACGGCAAAATAATTTGAAAAATGCTTTTAAAATAGGTGAAGTTGATGTACAATTAAAGATAATCCTGATTGTGGACGATATTTATACGCCGGGCAGTACAGCGGACGCTGTGGCCGCCGTGCTTAAGACAGCCGGCGCCTCCAGAGTGTATTTGCTGACGCTGGCCGCGGGAATGGAGTGAAAGATGATAAACGCGGAACGCACCCGGCTGATGGCCCGGCTGGCGGCCTTTGAGGAAAGGGAGGGAAGGGACGCTCTGGCGATTGCCGAATATTACCGCAGGGACTACATCGGAGCGCAGGTGCTGATGGGGCTGGTCTGCGGAACGATAGCCTTTGTGATTGCCCTTGTGCTGTATGTTTTCTATTATATGGAGGATCTGATGCAGGCAATCTTTACCATGGATCTGATGCTGTTTGCCCGGGATATTCTGCTGGTCTACCTTGGCTTCGACATAGTATATGGAATTATATGCTACCTGTACGCCACATACCAGTATGACCGGAAGCGCAGGCGCCTGAAGGGCTATCTGGGGGATATGAAGGAGCTTTATCATTCCTATAAGACACCTGGAGATTCTAAGAAGAGATGAGGAACCTATGACCACGATTTTAATGATAAAAACGGAAATTCAGAATCTGTACGCCCGATACGAAAAGATTGTCAGACCGTTGGTCAGAGGCGTGTTCGCCTTTGGGCTGCTGCTTATGATCAATGACAGGATCGGATATATGACAAGGCTTGACAATGTTTTTATTGTATTATTAGCCTCGGTTTTGTGCGGCCTTCTGCCCATGGGGTTTACGGCGTTTGTCTGCGCCTTCTTTCTTGTGGCTCATGTGTCAGCGCTGTCCATTGAGGTGGCGGGGGTACTGCTGGCTGTGCTTTTGTGCATGTTTCTGCTGTATTTGCGGCTTTGCGGCAGCAAACAGTATATCGTCCTGCTTCTGACGCCGCTGGCTTTTGTGCTGCATATTCCCTATGTGATGCCTCTGGTGGTGGGAGTCGCCGGGGGAATGGGCTCCGCGATTGCCGTCAGCCTGGGGGTGGTGACCTATTATTATCTGTCATATATCGTTGAGAACGCGGCGGCGATTACGGCTATTTCAGACAACGACAGTCTGGAGAAAATCAGTACCGCCATCAGCGGCCTCGTGTCCAACGAGGAGATGTGGATTATGGCGGTGATCTTTTTGCTGGTGGGAGTTGTGGTTTAACTGATTTGCAGGACCTCCATAGATTACGGATGGATGATCGCGGTGGTCAGCGCGGCACTGCTGAACGCGATCCTGAATATTCTGGCTGTGCTGTCCTTTGAGATTGAGCTGTCTCTGACGGAGCTTCTGGTGGAAACCGCGGTCTCAGCCATCATCGCCATGCTGGTCACCTTCCTGATGCGGGGGCTGGATTACAGCCGGGCCGAGAAGGTGCAGTTTGAGGACGACGAGTATTATTATTATGTAAAGGCGGTTCCCAAGATGCATGTGACCACGGCCTCCAGAACCGTCAAGAGGATCAATTCTCCGAGAAACAGGAGGTAGCATGAGGCCTGCTGCGTCCTTTTCAGAGACAGGACAGAGGTTTTTGAGCTAAGGGAAAAGAAGAAATTGCCATGCAGTATATTACTACATTTTGGAGCTACATTTCGGACAGCTTCGTTAAGTATAATTTAACGGTTATCGACGTTCTGGAGATGCTGATTCTTGCCTGGCTGATCTATAAGATTCTGGGCTGGATACAGTCAACCAGAACCTTTGTGCTGCTCAGGGGCATCGCTGTGATCGGGCTCTTTTTGTTGGTTGCTGAGCTTCTTGACATGACAGCCATTATGTGGGTCGCCAAAAATGTGGTCAGCGTGGCCCTGATGGCGATTGTGGTGATTTTTCAGCCGGAGCTTCGCAGGATGCTGGAGGAGCTGGGCAGAAATAATATTTTTCAGCTGATGAATCTGGGAGACCGCATGAACCCGGAGGGAAAGTTTTCCGATAAGACCATGCAGAGTATTGTGAAGGCCTGCACGGTCATGAGCGGGGATAAGACAGGTGCGCTGATTTTGCTGGAGAATTATCAGAAGCTGACCGATTATGTGGAGACTGGTATTGAGATCGACGCGGTGGTCAGCATGCAGCTTCTGGTCAATATATTTGAGCATAATACGCCGCTGCACGACGGCGCGGTGGTGATCAGCGGGGACAGGGTGGTGGCGGCCCCCTGTTATCTGCCCCTGTCTGAGGATATGTCGGTCAGCAAGCAGCTGGGAACCCGCCCCAGGGCGGCGCTGGGGGCCAGTGAGAATACGGACGCCTTTGTGATCGTGGTCAGCGAGGAGACGGGACAGATTACGGTGGCCAGAGAGGGAGTGCTGTCCAGAGGACTGAGCCCCGACCAGCTGTTGGAGCAGCTGTCCTCCTTCCGGCAGAAGGAGGATAAGCCCGGGGAGGAAAAGCCCAGAAGACGGGACTGGCTCAGGAGCAAATGGGAGGAAAGGAAGCAGAATGAAAAACAGCAGGGATCAACTGAAAAGACTGAGGGATAAGCTTCTGCACAACTGGTATCTCAAGCTGTTTTCGATTGTCTGTGCTGTTATTCTGTGGGCTGTAGCCTACAGCATTGAGAACCCTGTGACCAGCACCCGTTTCACCAATGTGGAGGTGACCTTTCTGAATACGGAGGTCCTTGAGGAGAACGGGCAGGTATACGCTGTGTTGAACAACTCTGATGTGGTTCGCACGGTCACGGTGTCCGCTTCCCGGACGATCATAGATGATATCACGGACAGCGACATCGAGGTGACGGCGGATTTCTCCAAAATGCGCCTGGACGGCACGGTAGATTTGACCTTTACCTGCACCAAGTATGAGGGAAACGTGACTTTTTCCGCAAGCTCCTCCGTCCTGGAGCTGGAGGTGGAGGATAAGATGGACAGATACATCCGCCTGACCGCCGATGTGACCGGCAGCGCTGCGGATGGCTATATCATCTCGGGCAGCACCATCGAGCAGAACCAGCTGTCAGTCAGCGGACCGGAGAGCATTGTCAGTAGCATTGCCACGGCGAGGGCCTCCGTGGTGCTGGAGGACGCCACAGAGAATGTGGTGACTTACGCGGATATCGTACTGTATGATTCGGATGGCAATGAGATTTCACAGGATCGGCTGACTCTCGGCTCCAGCCGGGTGCGGGTTACGGTGGAAGTGCTCAAGACCAGCACAGTTCCTCTTGTGTTTGAGGTGGAGGTAACTCCCGCGTCAGGCTATCTGCTGAGCGGCGAAATGACCGCAAGCGCGAGGGAGATTACGCTGGCGGGCAAGAGCGGCGTGGTGGATAATGTCACGGAGATTGTGGTCTCCGGGGAGGAATACATTGTGACCGATGCCACGGAGGATGTGGTATTTGAGATCGATATTGATGATTATCTGCCCAGCGGCGTGTCGCGCGCGGATTCGGGCGAAAGCGGCGTGATTACGGTGACGCAGCCTGTGGAGGAGGTTTACGAGGCTGAGATTACTCTGAATACCGACCGGATCGCGATTTCCAATGTGCCGGAGGGGTATATTGTGCAGATCGCGGATGAGGTGCAGGCTTCAGTGGTGGTGTCCGGTCTGCAGGCGGACGTGGAGGAAGTGAGCGCCTCGGATATCGCGGTATCCATCGATGTGGAGGCCTGGATGGAGGATGAGGATCTGACCTCGCTTGTGGACGGCAGAACCTACGACATCCCCGCGGAGTACACCATCGAATCGGAAGCTGTGGAGATTGTCTCGGGAAGTGATATTGCCATTCTTGTGACAGAAGAAATCGTGGAGGACTAAGAAATCCCGGGGAGAATTCTCCGGGAGGGCAGGGTACTGGCCCATATATGCGGAACGGAACCTCTGATCTGAGGGTTGAAAATGATCAGTATATAATGAAAAAGAGAAGGAGGGTCAATGTGGTATCTCAGAAAGTGGTGGTCAACAGCCTGATCGGGCTGCACCTGCGCCCTGCGGGGGATTTGTGCCGGCTGGCCATGCAGTACCAGTCCAAAATCACATTCCGGTTTAAAAACTATACCGCCAACGCCAAGAGCGTTCTCAGCGTTCTCGGCGCCTGTGTCAGAGGAAATGATGAGATTGAACTGATCTGCGAGGGCGCGGACGAGGAGGAAGCTTTAGCGGCCCTGGTGGACCTGCTGGAGCATCGGATTGATACGTGACGTAATGAGCACGAGGGAGAGCGTTCACTCACAGCAAACTGCAGGCTGATTCATGAGCGCCGGTTCAAATCTGCGGCAGATCGGCCAGAAGCTTCACCGCGGCGGTGTAAGCGTATACAAGCGGGTCATTGTGCTGGAAAAAGATGACGCCGTCCGAAGGAGCATACAGAGTTTCCAGGATATCCCCACTGCCGGGGTCGTAGATTTCGGCAACGGGGGTATCTTTTTTTACGTGGGTGTCCGCCTCCGCCAGCCGGTGATACAGGCCCGCCTGGGTGGTGCGCAGGGAAATCAGGTCGCCATATTCAAAAATCCGGGGCTGGACGCAGGCTGCGGCGGCTTCTCCCGTCAGCATGCCGCCCAGAATCATAAAGCGCTCAATTCCTTCGATGACCTTTGCGGCGCTCTGCGGATCGATGCGGCTGGTGGTGTTGGAATACAGGCTGTAGGCGTCCGTCTCCCAGATCTGCAGGTTGTAGTTCAGGGTTGTGGTATCGTAAGGCCGGGGCTCGCGGACCACAATGTAGGGGAAGCCGAAATCCCTGGCTTTTTCCACGTTCTCATAGCCGGTGCGCATCATGCGCACATGGGGAGAGAAGTCCCCGGGCATATAAAAGGAGGTCAGCTGAATGCCGCTCTGATACTTATTGATAACCTCAAAAACCCCCGCCGCGATGCGCTGAGTGGTCTCCCCCAGGCTGTAGCCGGGAAACATTCGGTTGATATCCGTGTTGTCGATGGCCCAGAAGCGCTTGCCAATGTTCATGGAGCTGGGGTTGACGGAAGGGATGAGCATGACCTGTTTGCCGGCGACAAAGCGCCCATCCCGCTCCCACTGCCTGAAATAACGCATCAGCTGGGAGCAGATATAAATCTGCTGATACTCGTTGCCGCGCATGGCTCCCACAACGCAGAGCGCCTTCTCTCCCCGGCCAAAGGTATAGGCCTTCACCCGGAAATCATCCCGGTAAAGGGAGGAGGTGCTGTATATGACGCTTTCTTTCATCGGTTGGCCTCCCTCGCTAAAATCCGGCCCATCAGAGAGCCCTCGGCCACCAGGGGATATTCCCGGATGGTAAAGAGCAGGCCGCTTTTATCCGCGTTGATATATTCACGGATTTCACCCCGGAGGGGATCAAAGATATAGCCCACGGTCTCGCCCTTGCCAACCCAGGAGCCGTGCTCCTTTGTCTTCATGAACATGCCGGAGGTGGGCGCGTTCAGAAAGACCACTTCGTCCGGGTCATCGCAGATCAGGGGCTCTCTGACAGGGGGAACATCGCCGTCCCACATATCCAGATGCTGCATCAGGCTGAAAATTCCATCGCAGAACTGGCGGCCGTATTTTTCCGTCAGCCGCATTCCCACGCCCATCTCCGCCACCAGGCAGGGAGTCCCCCGGCTGTTCAGGGAATAGGCGAGGGTGGATTCCAGCACCGTGGAATTTCCGTGAACCCAGATCAGGTCCACGTTGGAGAGCCGGGCCAGAGGCACCAGCTGGTCCGCGTTTTTTTCATTGATGCGGATCTGGGGAATCTCTGTCAGATAAATATTGCTGGCATGGATGTCAAAAACCAGGTCGGCGCCTTTTAAATCCTCCACCAGCTTCATGGCGGTGAACTCCACCATGTCGCCGGTATCACTGCCGGGAAAGGTGCGGTTCATATCCAGGTCAAAGCCGGGCAGTCCCCGGTTGATGGAATCGATCCCCAGGGGATTGGCGGCCGGGTAGATATCCACGGTGCCGTGCAGCTTTTCTATCTGGGACAGCAGCTTCTGAGCCAGGAGAAAGCAGACATACTGCCCCTCCAGCTCGTCCCCGTGGATGCCGGTGACCACACAGATTCGTTTTCCGCTTCCGTGGGAGATGGAATTTTTCTGTATATGATAGGTCTCATCCACCGGCAGGCGGATGGACACAATGTCCTGTATCATGCGCTTTGTGCTTCCTTTCTCTGCACCAGGACGGATATTTCCTGGGTTTGCTTTCCAAGGCCGTAGAAATGTCCCTGATTGATCCGGCAGTCGCAGTAGTCCCGGCCATGGGAAATCTTGATGTGCTGATCCGTGACCAGAAGCTGGTTGGTGGGGTCGAAACCGTACCAGAATTCCCCCTCCTTGACCTCTACCCAAGCGTGGCTTAAACCCTCGCCCATGAGCATTCCTACCACGTATCGGGACATGATTTTTTTCTCACGCAGAACTGACAGCATAATGTGGGAGTAATCCTGGCAGACGCCCTTCCTGAGAGAAAAGGCTTCTGCAGCTGTGGTGTCTATGTTTGTAGCGCCGGGCGTGTAGGTGATTTCTTTTCCCAGAGCTTCCATGACAGCTTTGGCCGTATCCAGCGCGCTGGGCCAGGTGGGTACAGAATCCGCGAAGGAAAGCAGCTCCTCATCGGGCCAGGTGAGGCGGGTCTTCTGGCGGAACAAATGCTCCCGCCAGGGGTTTCCCTCCGGAACACGCTCAGAAAGGCCGGTGACGGCATCCCCTGTCACATCCGCGCTGAAGCGGGTGTGGGGCTGCCCGGCCCGGCCGACAATACAGCGATTGCCAAAGCTGTCAAAGCTGTCCGAAAAGAACTCATTTGGATAGATGGTAATCTGTAATCTGTCGATGCGCTGCCGTTCATCTGAAATGGGAAAACAACGCAGAGTAAAGTGATGGTCGTGAACGGGCGCGTCAAAACAGATGCTCAGATGATAGCGAAAAGACAGAGTCTCCACCGGCTAAACCTCCAGAATGCTCTCCACGGATTTTAAGATCGCCGGATAATCCAGCTCCGGAGCCCGGACCGCGTCCAGAAGCTCAATGATACTCTGCGTTCTGTAGCGCAGGGAGCAACGGTCAATCCGCCCTGCCAGGCGCTGTACCTCCCGGTTGATGTCCACGCGTCCCATGTGCAGGCGGGTGTACAAATCCAGCCGCTCCACCCGTTTCCCTACCTTGATGATGTTGCGGGTATTTTCATCGTCGATCTGGTCGTCCACGATCCCCCAGAAGGCCAGGATGTCATCGGTCACGCTCTGAAACTCAATGGCAGGCGCCTGGTCCTCCTTTGCCCTCTGCATGCTGTAAAGAGCCATCTGGATATAGGAGAGAGTCTCGCTGCCGATTTCCTCTCTCAGCTCAATGGCGTTGTCGTAGGCTCTTGTCAGATTGGAAATGATGGAGTTGGGATCCGTCAGGTCAAAGGCGTAGCGCGCGATAAAATCGTCCTTGTCGGTATAAATATTCGGAATTTCGAGGGTGGTGCAGAATTTGGAATAATCCGCCTCTGTCATCTGCTCGATGAGCTCGTCGAAGCTCTTTCCAAAAAGTTTTAAAGTGGTGTAGACCCGCTCGGAGTAGCGTCCGAGCCAGTACAGACGGTCCGTGTTGATTACTGACTTAGTACCCATGTGTCTTTAAAGCCTCCTCCCTGTGAAGAATTTACAATAAAGGAATCCGGATTTCTGGAAAATCTGGTCAGCCCGCTCTTCCATACCACGGGCTCCTCCGCGGTCAGTACGAACGCTCTTAAGTCCGCCTTGCGCTCCACGATCTGTCCCCTGTCCTGAATGGGAATATCGCAGAAATCAATGACCTCCTGCGCGATAAAGCGTCTCGGCTCGGCCTTCAGCATGGCGATAAACTGCTCCTTCTGCTCTCTGGTCATCTTGCTGCCAAAGACGACGCCGTAGCCGCCGGCCTCCGCCACGTCCTTTAAGACCAGGGTATCGAACTTCTCCAGCACATATTTCATATCCTCCTCGTAGAAGGGAAGATAGGTGGGCGCGTTGTGCAGAATGGGCTCCTCGCCGAGATAGTATTTGATCATTTTCGGTACGAAATAATATATTCCCTTGTCGTCGGCGATGCCGTTGCCGGGAGCGTTTAAGAGCGCCACATGGCCCTTTCGGTATACGTCAAAAATATGGGGAACGCCGATCACCGATTCCGGGTTGAAATTCATGGGATCCATGTATTCGTCGGAAATACGGCGGTAGACCGCGCCTGCCCGCTCTTTTCTGCCGGCGTATCACTTGAAATACGGGTAATCGTTGTCCACCTCCAGGTCGCTGTAGGTCACAAGCGGCACCCGCATCTGCTCCGCCAGGTAGGAGTGCTCAAAGTAGGCGGCATTGTAACGTCCCGGCGTCATCACCACGCTCAGTCCCCCGGTATTCACATAATCCAGGGTATGCTTTAAAAGCCGGGCGTAATTGCGGTTGTCCTCGATGGCCGTCTCGTTGAAGGTGCGGGGGCTGGCCCGTCTGCAAAGCTCTCTGGCGATCATGGGGTAGGAAGCGCCGGAGGGCACCCGCAGGTTATCCTCCAGTATGTACCAGACGCCGTCCTTGCCAAGCACCAGATCGATTCCTGAAATATGGGAAAAAACATCCTTCGGCGGAGTGACGCCCTCGCAGGGCACCAGATAGCCGCTGGCGGCATAGACAAAATCCTCCGGGACGACGCCGTCCTTCACGATCTTTTTTTCATTATAAATATCCTTGAGAAATAAATTCAGCGCGGCGACTCTCTGCTTCAGCCCCCGCTCCAGATAAGCGAATTCCTCCTTCTCAATGACTCTGGGAATGGCGTCAAAGGGGAAAAGCTGCTCCTTAAACGTGCCGTTTTTGTAGATGCCGAATTTGACGCCGTAACGGGCTAAAAGGCCGTTGATCGTGTCGGTTCTGTCCAGAAGATCTAAATTATTCATGGTTCGCAGTCCTTTCTATATAAAACAAAAAGACAAAGCTGCCCTCCGCAGGCGTCTTTGTCTCTCGTTATTGTAGTATAACGGAGGAGAATTGTCAATGCCGCCCGCGAAAAAGGGTGTAGATATAAAAAGGTGGTAAAGTAAAAAGATGTGTGGTATACTATAT
>JAJQCU010000124.1:1397-2532 GCA_021202575.1 Lachnospiraceae bacterium | reverse complement strand
ACGCGATATTCCGCCGCGGCAACGGAAGCCATGGCGTTCGCCGTTTTCTCCGGCAGAAGGCGTACATCCGTGACCTCAATTCCCTCCGCAGAGCAGGCGTTAAAACTGTCTATGAATTCCCGGCTTGCGATGGGAGTATTGACCTCTATATCCACATATTCCCCGTTGCTCTCCAGTCCGATCCCCAGAGGCGCGGCAAAAGACATGATCTGATGAGGGCTGAAGCCCGTGGTATAGGCCACATCAATGTCCGCGCGGCGCAATGCCTTCTGAAAAAAACGCATCACGTCCAGGTGCCCGATGAACTTCAGCACGCCGTATTTTCGAAATTTGATTCGCAGCTTCATAGCACACCCCCGTTTTCAAAGCATACACCGCCTCCAAACCTTGCCGCTCCGCAGCCCTGGCACTGCGCCCGGCAGTTGGGAGAAACCGTCCCGGCCTGAGCTTTTTTCCATTCTCTTTTCAGATATTCCCTGCTGACGCCGCAGTCCAGAAAATCCCAGGGGAAAATCTCGTCCAGGGGCCGCTCTCTTGTGGTATAAAAATCCGGATCGATTCCGCACTCAGCGAAGGTCTCCATCCAGATGTCATTGTGAAAATACTCGCTCCAGGCATCGTAAATGCAGCCCTTTTGATAGACCTTTAATAAAACCCGGGAAAGCCTCCTGTCCCCTCTGGCAAGCACGCCCTCCAGCACGCTCATGTCCGCCTCGTGCCAGTTGTACTTTATGGATTTCTGATTCAGCTGGGAGGCAATGGCCTTACGGGTGGTATATGCCTTTTCAATAAACTGCTCCTTTGTGCATTGGGGCGCCCACTGAAAGGCGGTGAAGGGCTTGGGCACGAAGAAGGAGGTGCTGGCTGTGACTTGCACCCGTCCGTTGACGCGCTCTTCCTTCGGCACCGTGTCATAGAAGGTGGCGGCGACCTTATTTGCCAGGTCGGCAATGCCGAGGATGTCCTCCTCGGTTTCCGTGGGAAGCCCCAGCATAAAATAAAGCTTTACTTTTGTCCAGCCGCCTTTAAAGGCCTCGGCGGCGCCGTTCAAAATATCCTCCTCCGTCAGGCCTTTATTAATCACATCGCGCAGCCGCTGGCTCCCAGCCTCCGGCGCGAAGGGCAGGCTGCTTTT
>JAJQCU010000124.1:0-1387 GCA_021202575.1 Lachnospiraceae bacterium | reverse complement strand
ACCAACGAAAAAGAATCGATTCTCAGAGATGGCAGAGAAATATTGACATGGCGCCGGTCGCACTCCTCAATCAGAAAATCGATCAGCTCCGGAAGCTTTGAATAGTCACTGGAGCTTAAGGAGCTTAAAGTGATTTCCTCCTGACCGGTATTTTTCAGCATGGCGACGGCATATTTTTTATTCCAATCCAGGCTTCTCTCCCTGACAGGCCGGTAAAGCTGTCCCGCCTGGCAGAAGCGGCAGCCCCGGATGCAGCCGCGCATGATCTCCAGCACCACCCGGTCCTGCACCACCTTCATGTAAGGAACCACCGGCTTCTCGGGATAATACGTGTCGGAAATATTCATCTCCACTTCCTTCAGCACCTTTGCGGGAACGCCCGGCCGATTGGGAGCCATGGAGAGAATGGTGCCGTCTTCCTTATAAGCCACATCATAAAACATGGGCACATACATTCCCGGAATCTGCGCCGCCTTATACAGGAATTCCACGCGGCTGTCGCTGTTTCGGCGGCTTTCCTTATACAGGTCCAGAAGTCTCCGATACTGCGTCTCGCCCTCACCGATGTAAAACATATCAAAAAATTCCGCGATGGGCTCCGGATTGTAGGTGCAGGGCCCGCCGCCTATGACAATCGGATAAGCCCAGTCCGTGCGCTCACACGCAAGGAGCGGAATCTGAGACAGATCCAGCACCTGCAGGATGTTCGTGTAGCACATTTCATATTGTATAGTGACGCAGAGAAAATCAAAATCCTTAACCGGATCCTGGCTTTCCAGGGCAAAGAGAGGAATATGCTGCTCCCGCATAATCTGATCCAGATCCGTCCAGGGACTGAAAACACGCTCGCACCAGATATCCTCGAACTCATTGAACATGGAGTAAAGGATCTGGAGCCCCAGATGGGACATGCCGACCTCGTAGACGTCCGGGAACGCAAAGCAAATCCGAGTGTCCACCTGATGCGGATTTTTGTATACCGCGTTGACCTCGCTGCCGATGTAACGGGCAGGCTTTTCCACGCTCAGTAATATATCGTCACTTAAAGCTAATTTTCTCATCTAATAAAACCTCGTTAATTTTCCTCTCTCCATCCGGATTTGGACGTTCTGCATCCTTTCCGACACTCCTTCCCATTCCTCATCCGTAATGTAAGGAGGCCTGTCCAGAGTGGCTGCCGGCTGCCATGTGTGGGGAGCTTTTCAATCTCAAGAACGGGGGTATCTTTTAACATCAGGTAAGTTTTCATAAGCCACCTCCTGTAATCTATTTTACACTAATTTTGGGAAAAGAAAAGTTCTTTCACTCCCTTTTTTCCTCGTTCCTCAAATCTATAGTGAACGACATTAATAATTTCACTTTGAAGCCCAACCGGTATATGCTGAAA
>JAJQCU010000286.1 GCA_021202575.1 Lachnospiraceae bacterium | reverse complement strand
GACTTGGGCCTGCGCGGTCTGCACGCCATCAGACGTTTCTGTAACCCTGACTACTCCTGGGTTCAAAGCCCGTACGATTGCCTGCGCATGGCCGTAGAATGTTTTTGTATCATAAGACAGATAATCGTATATGAGCGGGGTCAGCACTTCCGAAACCAAGCACCTCTCCATTTTCCACAGAAATCCTTATATAATCAGCACATTTCCGTTTTCCGGATGGGCATATACCGTCCGCTCCTCAGCAATCCCAGTGAAGAAGAATGCCGATTTTATTTCATTTAAAAGGCTTCCCGTCAGCGGGCGGTAATTGAAATGGATCCTCAGCGGCTTACCGGAAGCCGCCCCCTGCCTGAGCATCCTGTACAGCTCCGCCGGGGAATTCACGCATAAGCCATGGTACTGGTAATAAGAGAAGCGGTCTGTCAGGCATTCCGGGCACCGATCTGAACGGAAGGAATAATGGTTGGCTGAAATCTGCCGGTCAGAAAGGTTCAGGTAATCGAACCAGACATTCCCATCCACGGGCTTCTCCCAGGTGACGTCACAGTGCACAGGCTCCCCATTGACCCACGCCACTGCCCAGCAGTGCGCCCCGTCTGTATCTGTCCTGCCGCAGACCTTAATGCAGGGGATCCTGACCCTCCGCAGGCAGAGGAGGAGCAGGGCATTCTGGCCTTCACAGACCCCGGAGCCAAACAGGACCGGGCCGCAGATATTGTGGTCCCGCATATCGTTGTTGTTTTCATAGGTCATCCGCTTCGCTATCCGCTCATATACAGTGGCCTCGCTCTCAACAGTGTCCATATACGCGGTCCCACGGACAATCTGGTAAATATATTTCCTCAGCTGTACCTGTATCCTCCCTATATTCTCCTCAGAATAAAGGATCGGGTATTTCATTGTCCCGGCGGGGCCAAGGCGGCTGAACCGGCACTCCAGGCCAAGGAAGAAGTATTCGGGATGGTCATCGCGGATGGCCCGGTACGCCGCGAAGCAGTCTGATGCGGCTGCGGCGGGGTCAGATAACAAAAATGTACTTATGCCAGAGTAGTCTTTTTTTAGCAGCTGGGCGTTCACCCGGTCATAAACCTCCCTTCCCTGCCGGGTGAGGAACTGCCTGTAGTATTCAGCCCCCAGCTTTCCAGGCCCGCCCGGTGCCTGGTTATTCTGCCTTACAGATGCATTTGTCATTTTCATCATCCTCCCGCCGCTTATGCTCCCTTTCCCATGGCCGACAGCAGCGATTAAACTGCTGGCCACCGGTTCTTTATTGCGGCACTTCACGTCTGCTCTTCCTTCGGAATCAGCATCCTGATTTTCAGCCGCACCCTGCCGTCCATCCTGGTATGGCAGCCGATATTCCCCTTATAATCCTTATTGCGGAGGCACCGGCTGGCCAGGCGTACCACCTCGTCCGCGCAGGGGCTGGGCTGTACTTCCTCCTCCCCATCCGCGCAGGGGCCGTGCTGTACTTCCCCCTCATCTGCTGCGCAAGGAGCAAACTGTATTTCTTCCACCTCATCCTTCTCCCAGCGGCTGCCCCGCGAGTAAACGACAACCTCGGCTTTCAGGAAATCTTTGCCGATGCTTCCCAGCATCTCCCGGCGGATTGGGTCGCATACGAAGATACAGACAGGGTCTTTCCCGGCCCTGGCGGAGCCGCTTGCCCGGTCCGGGCCGCTGTAAAACACCCCAAGGTCCGGGTGGGTGTGCCCTTCCAGGACAAATTCTGAGGGGCCGCAGAGGGAAAGGAAGGGGTCCACCTGGTAGCCATAGGCGTCCGTGTTGTATTTCGCTTCCGTCCTCATAAACTCTTCCCTGTGGTACTCCAGGAAGTCCAGGCCGGGGTTGTTTTCCCCGTCAGGCCCAAGGTTGGACGCGCCAACCGGGCTCCTGTTCATCGTCTGGATTTCAATGAAGTGCTTCACAATGGTGATGTGGTTCCCCCTCTCGTCCACCAGGAAATGGCCGTAGCCGGTATACTTCTGTTCATAGGCGTTCATGGGCGACCTTCTGCCGTAGGAAATCATCACTTCCAGCTCCCGGGCCGCTTCCGGGAGGATAATCACCTTGTTGGGCCCCCTGCCGTGCCTCTCTGCTATAAAGACATTGCCGCAGTTTTTCTTAATTACGGCGCAGGCCTTCTCAAAAGAGCACACCGGGATGTCCCTGGGTGCCGCCGCCCTTTTGGGCGGCATGGGTGTCTTATCAATACCTGTCATCATTTCGTCTCCTCCTTCCTGTTTTCTCCCATCAGCTTCAGCGGCGCCTGGGCGGCATCGGCGTTGTCGTTTTCTTCACCACCCCGCCAGTCCTGCGCGGCGGGAGGAGCGGGTTTTCCGGCGCATAGAGCAGCTTTGGGGCGATTGTGGGGAACCGGCCCGCCGCCACGCCGTTTCTGTGCCACTGCGCCATGTCACTGTTCGCCATGCTGTCGTACCGGGTTACTGTGGGGTCGTGTATCATATCATGGACCAGCTTTTCCACCACAGTCACCAGGGAGCTGGTGAATGGTATCCAGTTGTCAATGCACGCTGACCCGGACCGGAACACAT
>JAJQCU010000117.1 GCA_021202575.1 Lachnospiraceae bacterium | reverse complement strand
ACGGTATAGGCGGATGAACAGGGGTTAGTGCAGTACCGGGACTCTGAGCCTGACAATAAATTTTAACGGCAGGGTGAATGTATGAAGCTACAGATTGAAATGAACGATCATCCATATGAAGACGGTTTGACCTATGCCGCAGTCAGTCTGCGGGGCGGGTTTATCACGAGAAATTATCTTTTGGGGGAAGAGGGAGAATTCAGGGGAAACTGCGCGTTTTTCAATGTGCTGTTCAATTATTTCCGTCTGACTCAGCAAAAGCCGGGACTTCATTATGATGTGCAGCGGGCGGCGTCATATCTTTCCTTTGGCGTGAAAAGCGAGGATTTCGTGCCAACGCTGAATGATGTGCTGGCAATGCTGTTTTGTCATGAGTATAGCAGGGAAAAATTCGAGGAAGCGAAGACAAAGACAAGGGATGGTTTCGCGGCCTGTTATAAAGACGGCTCGTTTCGCGCCAGATATAAGGCGTACGAGGTCTCTGATCTGAATAAACGTTTTACCCTGACCACTTTGATCAGAGATGTGGATGAAATTAACTTCGAGACTTTTGAAGCCTGCGCCAGGGCGCTTCTGGTGCCGGGCAATGTCTGCATATATGTTGCCGGGGATACCGGAGCTTTGAAAATGGAAGAGACAGATATCGGGGAAGGGAAAAAATTGCCGCAATATATTCCGCTGATTGGGGGATATGGCTATGATCCATACCTGAGAGAGGACGCCCATATTATTGGCCTTGCCAGGCAGAATTGCAACATTATGGTTGAAGCGTTCGATTTTATGAACCCCCAGATTACCAATTTCGCGCGGCTTCTCATTCTGGAGCTTCTGGCGGAACAAATGTCCTTGCGGAGCGCGGAGGTCTGGGTCGATCCGCTGGATGCCAGCATTGTGTTTGAGAGCGAAAGGCCTGAAAAATACAAGGATAAATTTCTGATAATGAGTGAGGAAGGCTTCCTGGCAGCGAAGAAAAAGCTGCTCGTAAAATACGGGCTGCTTCTGGAGAAGAGCCCGGAGAATTTTGCGGTGAAAGCGGCGGTCATGATGGGAATTGGCGTTTATGCAGACCAGTATCTGGCATATGTAAATACCTATTCCTGGGAGAGGTTTGAGGAGATCCTGAGAAAATCGGATTTAAAGATATCAGAAGCGCAGATAGTGCTCAGGAAAGGAGAAAATTAAATGGCGGAGATTTATTTGGATCCGAATAAGTTTCAGGACCAGATTGACTCATTTGAAAAGGGCGCGGAGACAATTCAGGCGTTGAAATATTCTCTGGACAAGCAGGGAGTCCGGCTGCGGTGTGTAGACAGATATATGGAGTGCGTGGATGAGGTCAACGGTCTGATAACACTTTTTTCCACGATGATGGCGCAGGACACGGAAAGCATGAAGCTTATAAAGGCAAAGTGGATGAATCTTGACAGCGATATCGCTACCAAGACGCTGGGAGAGATCCTCTTTGGACTTTGAGTGGAGGGAGTATACATGGCCAGCAAAGGAAATTTATATTTAAGTAATCAGTCTGTCAGAAACCTCTATGAGGCGGCAGCTTCTTACGGGACAACTGTGCAGTCCGCTTTGTATTCTCAGTATCAGAACGCGTTTAAGATCTCTGTTTCCAACTATCTGAGGGGAGACGCGGCGGATGCGTTTAAAAACTATATTTCCCGCGGAGCGATCAATATTATTACAGAGTTTCTGGATATTGTCTCAGATGTGACGATGGTCGGGGAACTGATTGCGGAAGCCTTTTATCAGTATGAATGTACCACCGGCGGTAAGGTGGAGGAGCCGACGCTGGACTATATTAATCAGACGCTTAATTCCAGAGAAACTACTTTTAATGGAGCAAAAGGAGAATTAAACTCCGCCATTTCGGCGGCGGCACGGTACATTTCCGTGCAGCCTCTTTCTCTCCAGACGGTAAACAGCGCCTATACGGCTACGAGGAATTCTGTGAAAAAAATCCGGGAGGATATGTATTCTGTAGATGATTCGGCGCTGCAGACTGCCAATGAACTGATGGATCGAATCAATGCGCTGCATGATTATATTGATAAGCTGATGGCGTTCTGCTATAGTGATGACGGAAGAATCAACGCGGACAACCTTTCAACAATACAGGATCAGGACTGGTTTTACGAAGCGGGCAATATAACGCTGTATCTTCTGCTGGAGGAGGATCCGTTCGTTTACTGTGCCGGGGAAGTCACGCTTGCTGAGGATCAATGGGCTGCCGGGCTCTGTTCGGATGTCTATGCGTATGCGGGATACTCCTATATGAGTGCGTCAGGGGAAGCTGGCATAGAAGATGGCACTGCTTTTGCCAAGGGAGCGGCTGCTGTTTTAAGTGCCAATGGGTATGCACAGTTTACTGATTATCTCAACGCCAGTGCTGAAGTCAATGTTGATTATGTAGAGGGTGAAGTTAAAGTTGGATGGTCTGACAATTATAAAGGATTTAAAGTTTCAGCCGGAGTAGGAGGGGTTGCTGCTGAGGGAAAAGTTGTTATCGGCTCAGAGGATTTTAACGCCTATGTGAAGTGAGAAGTGGAAGTCCTTACCG
>JAJQCU010000320.1 GCA_021202575.1 Lachnospiraceae bacterium | reverse complement strand
GTATGGGTGTCATCCGCCGCCATACAGGGCAGCAGTACTCCCTTTGTCGCCAGCACATCAATGAAGGCGCCCGAATAAGGCCGGCAGTTTCTGGGAAGCCCGGATGTCGTATTATAGATTTCTGTGCCATCTAATCCATGGAATCTTACCACGTCCTCCACCCGATTCAGGGACCATGCCGGATGGGCGAGAATCGCGATTCCCCCCTCTTCATGTATCCTGTCAATGAGCTCCTGCGGAGGTGATTCTTTCTTTCGGATTTTTGCAGGCATCCTCTCCATACCGATTCCAACAATATGGAAGATACCCTCTTTTTCCACAGCCTGCCCATAATCAAATTCGCATCCCGTCAGCATCAGGAAATCATCTCTCTGCCAGCTGTTCCCAAATACCCAGTGATCAGTCAATGCAAGAAAATCATATCCAGCTTTTTGATACAGCTCTGCCACCTCATGAGGCGTCAATCTGCCATCTGAACATGTAGAATGTGTGTGCAGGTTCCCTTTGTACCACTTTTGACCCATTTCATCAACAAACATTTACTTTCCTCCTCCGGTTATCGACGTACAGGCATAACTGTGGAGTTATCCAGCGCAAGCCTGTGGTCGTGATATTGTCCATACTGGATTACTGTTAGTTTTTCCGCCTAACGTTTTGGGTGCTGTTGCTTTTGAGATCATCTCCGACCGCTACACAATCCCGATAGATTTCAATCCTGCCACAATCCGCTCCCCGGTTTCTGAATGCCGGGAACAGAAATCCCCGCTCCGGCTTCTGCGGCTCATAGTCCCCGGAAACTTTGCAGATTTTTCTGTTGCTCACCCGGCTTCAGCTGCTTGAAAAAACGGTTGAAGGTGCCATCTACATAGCCTTCATCATCAAAATAAGCCCCGGCAATTCTGGAAAAACAGTTCCTGCTCAATGTCATCCGTCTGGTCAGCTCCAGCATATCTTCCCGGTTAATAGTCCCCTGCTGCTTCATTCGCCTCTCCTCTTCCTATTTTAAAACCCCATCAGTCTTCGCCTGTAATTTGCCAGAACCTTTGAAATTTCCGGATTTACATCCGGGTTTTGATATTCCATGGCCTTTTCACTTAATTTTAGGCAGAATTCAATCTCCGACCTCACATTGCGCAAATAGTTTCCTTTATTATTCTGTACCTTTATCACAGTCATTTTCACCTGTACCAGGTGGGCTTTCATCAACGGGAACAGGCAATAGTAAAGCTCATCCTCCGCAAAAGAAAGATGGCCCAGACTGTTCCTTTGGGCATCGCAAACGATTAACCTCCAATCCTTTAATGCCAGTGGATATATGGCATCCCCTTTTTGCAGGGAGTCGATGCGATTCATGATCACTTTATCACATTTTTCACCAATGTAGGCGAGGAGGGTAAATTTTTCCCCATCTGTGTCCGGAGCTGCAATTTTCAGGAAGCATTCCAGAGGATCGATAAACTGCTGCGCCAGGCAGTGGAACAGCTTTTCCTGATAAGGAATGCGGATTTTGCCTGTCCCTCCATAGATATCGCATCTCTCTTCCACCTCATCCAGAAGCTCCTTTGCCGCATGGAGGATGCTTTTGAGGAAGAACCCGAACTCTTCTTCGTCCGGATCCCACATATATTTCCCATGGGCTGCAGTCTGGTACAGGCCATCAGAATCAATATCCATGTGGTATGGGGTATAGATATTCCTGGATATGAACGCAGCTTCGTTGATCTTTGCATTCCAGAATACAGCCTCTTCCTTTTCAACAAAGAAGTCCTTGTTTTTGAGGAAAGAATATGCGGCGTTGATCTTCTGCGCCTGTTCCTGATATTCCAAGGCTGCCTCACCGGCTGCATCCGGATGGTATTTCCCAATTAATCTTCGGAATTTGATTTTTGCCGTCCTGGCATTGTCTTCCTCTGTAATGCCCAGGATAAGTTTTGCCTGTTCTGTGGTCATTTGAAGGCTTTCTCCAACTGTATTTGGGTGGCATAGGGATATCTCTGGCTTAAATGTGCAAAAATCCTGTCCCTGCTTATCTCCGGTTTTTCTTTATAATTTGCCGTCACCATCTCATAGCCCCATAAATTATCCCCTGTTTTTCGGCTGGAGAACAATTACCTGAGCCCCCGGGTCACTCATCGTTTCCAGTTCGCTGCTGTCAACTGTTTTCACGCTGTCCATGATATCCGTAAATTCAGAGACCGTACCAAGGACATCATATCCAAAGCCATCAGAAGCACTGTGGTAATGCATTGGAATCACAATCTTCGGTATGATAAAATGAACCAGGTCAGCCGCCTGCCTCGCATCGATTGTGAAGAACCCGCCGATGGGAACCATGACCACGTCCATATACCGGAGCATTAACAGCTGTTCCGGGGTTAATTCACACCCGAGGTCACCGAAATGGGCAGCCTTTGTTTCCCCATCATAAATGATAAAAATCTTATTTTTCCCGCGCTTTGTCCCACAGGCATCATCATGGAAGGTTTCAATGGTCTCGACTTTAAAAGGAAGCCCTGTCCTTCCTGTTAATGTTACACCTTCCCGGAAGTTGTGGTCTGAATGCTCATGGCTACAC
>JAJQCU010000159.1 GCA_021202575.1 Lachnospiraceae bacterium | reverse complement strand
ACGCCCTCTGCAGCGTGCTCATTGCCGTCTGCATCTTTTATCTGAAAAAAAGCGGGGACCGGCGGCTGGACAATAAGCTCATCCGCATTTTTATCCTGGCCCTTGCCTGCGGCGTGGGAGCCTGCCTGTTACATATTTCGCCTATCCCGGTGCAGATGGACATGATTATGATCGGCAATGTGATGCTTTTGATCCCCGGCCTGGCTCTGACCAACTCCCTGCGGGATCTGATGACCGGGGATATTGTCTCCGGCACGCTGAAGCTGGTCAACAGCCTGCTGATCGCGGTGTTCATTGCCTGCGGCTTCGTTCTTTCCATGATGATTTTTCAGGTATAGGAGGCGGCCATGTTATCTTATGTAATTCAGGTCATATGCGCTTCCCTGGGCTCCGCCGGTTTCGCGTTGCTTTTTAATCTGAGAAGGGACAAAATTCCATACGTGACAGTGGGTTCCGCCATAGGCTACTGCATCTATCTTGCGCTGATACATTTCACCGCTTCCACGCTGATCGCCAATATGGCGGCCGCCATGTTCTGCACCGCGCTGGCGGAAATCTACGCCAGATGGCGCAAGGCCCCCGCCACACTGTTTCTCATGTCCCACATCATGCCCCTGGTGCCCGGCGGCTCCCTTTTTTATACCATGCGGAGCCTGGTGCAGCAGGATCAGGTCGCCTTTGCCGCCTACGGTACCGATACCGTTCTGGCGGCCGTGGGTATCGCCGTGGGCATTCTGGCGGTGACCTCCGCACGGTATATTCTACAGTCTTATCAGCAGAATGGCAAAGCAGATTCTCCCGTGAAATCATGTAAAAGCTTTATATCGTACATCTCTACTGCTCTTTCAGTCATCTGTAAGCTTAAGACAGCTTTGCGAAGGCTCCTATTGAACGCTCAATCATCGCCTTATCCACGCAGTAGGAAACCCTCACATACCCGGGGCAGCCAAACCCGTCCGCCGCCACCAGCAGCAGATCAAACTCCTTCGCCTTCTCGCTGAATGCCTCGGAATCCCCTCCAAAGGCCTTTACAAACATATAAAAGGCGCCGTCCGGATGTACGCACTCATACCCCAGCTTTCTCAGTCCATCGTACAGAATGTCCCGGTTTTCCTTATAAGCGTTGATATCCCCAACCTTTCCCTGGCAGCGGGCCACCACCTGCTGCATCAGGCTGGGCGCGCACACATAGCCAAGCTTGCGCCCGGCGCCGCAGACAGACAAATACAGGCGGCGGCTCTCCGCGGCCTCATCCGGCACCAGAATGTAGCCGATTCTTTCTCCCGGCAGGGACAGAGATTTGCTGTAGGAATAGCACACAATCGTATCCTTATAATATTTCGTCCCGAAGGGCACCTGAATACCGTCGAAAACAATTTCCCTATACGGCTCGTCGGTGACCAGATAAACCGGATGTCCGATCTCTGACGATTTTTCATTTAACAGAGCCGCCAGCTTTTCAATGGTCTCCTCCGTATAAACCACGCCGGAGGGGTTATTGGGAGAATTGATGATGACCGCCCTGGTATGCACGTTGACGGCCTCACCCAAAGCCTCAATATTTATCTGAAAATTCTCCATGTCCGGCTTCACCATCACAAATTTCGCGCCGGAACCCTCCGCAAACACCTTATATTCCGGAAAATAGGGCGCGATGGCAATGATTTCATCCTCCGGCGATTCCACCAGCGCATGAAAGGCAATGCACAGGGACGCGGCCGCTCCGCAGGTCATGTAAAAATTGTCCTGGTGAAAATGAGTGCCGTAGGTCTGATTCAGGTAATCCGCAATGGCCTTCCTGACCGTCGCGTCGCCCTGAGCCGAGGTATAGCCATCAAACTGCATGGAAGTCTCCGTCGCCAGAATATCCCTAATGGCCTCCCCCACCTCATCCGGCGCGGGCACTGTGGGATTCCCCAGACTGAAGTCATACACATTCTCCGCTCCAACTACAGCCGCCCGCTGCTTCCCGTACTCAAACAGTTCCCGGATGACTGACCTTTTACTTCCCCACTCATAACATTGCTCTGAAAACATATTTCCCTCCGTTTCCCGGACCGCCTTTTTGCCGCCCGAATATCTGTATTTTTCACCGCCGCTTTCTAATCTTTTCAGGGCGCCTTGCGATGGACGAGACGGCTTTCCGGTGCGCATTCTCACCTGTCTGCACGCTTTCCCGCCTCTTACGTTTTATTACTATTCTCAGCCGTTTCTTACAATCCCCACTTTGAATAAACTCCGGTACGGATTTCGCTGATATAAGCCTCCTGCCTGGGCATGTCCGGGTATCTCATGGCCACCGCCGCCTCCGCCTCATTGTCGTACGGCACGCTGAGAATGGAAAAGGTGACCGGCGCTTCCCTGACACTGTCCTTCACACCCTCGATCAAAAGCGCATGAGCCTTCGCCACTCCATGGCTGTTGCCCACACTGCCGGTATTGATCACATATCCGGCCTGCAGTGACCGGATATACGGACGGTGGGTATCCGCGGAAATCAGCCCTCCGTAGGTCTTTCCGTTAGCCTGAAAATACCCGGAAATAATCTCTTCATCCGTAAATCCCTGAAACTGCGGCGTCA
>JAJQCU010000421.1 GCA_021202575.1 Lachnospiraceae bacterium | reverse complement strand
TTATTACCCGGACCGCAACCGATGTAAGTGTTCGGAAGCGGAGATACAGCGCTATATGAGGAAAATTTCAGGCCCGATTCTGGACAGAATCGATCTGTGCTGCCAGGTGTCGGCAGTGCGCATCGATGAGCTGAAGCAGAGGACGCCTGTGGAGGGCAGCTCGGCCATGCGTGAGAGGGTGCTTCTGGCGCAGAAAAGGCAGCAGGACAGATTTGCGGGAACCGGCATACGGTTCAATTCCCAGATACCGGCGAAGGACGTCCAGACCTATTGTGTGATGACAAAGGAGGCGGAGGGCCTTTCGGGACTGCTGTTTGAGCGCCTGCAGCTGTCGGCGAGGGCCTATCACCGGCTGCTGAAGGTGGCCAGAACCATCGCGGATCTGGAGGAAAGCGATCTGATACAGGAGAGGCATCTGAAGGAGGCGGCCTGTTACCGGATAAAGTAGGGGGTATGGCATGGAGAGGAAGGTTAATATAATAACGGATATTGATGGGAACCGGATTGTGATGATTAATGATATTAAATTTAAGGGAAAGAGAAAGGTAAACTGGGAGGATGTGGAAAGCTATCTGAAGCGATACGTAGGAGAATTTTATTCAATCGCGGCAACGGGGGAAATCGTTTATATTGGGACTGATTTACCAGATGAATATACCAGCTCCAATTATACTGCCAGATTAAGAGGAGGAAGTGCAAAAGCAAAAGCCAATGCGTCGCAGGGATTGCCTGAAATGATTGAAATTGCGACTGGAAAGCAGTTTGAGGAAAACCGGAAAGAAAAACATAGTAAAAATGCGAGGCTTGGATGGTATCGCTATGTTTCACGATTCGCACTTCCGGTTTATGATGAATATGGTGAGATAGAGAGATATAATGTGTTTTGTGCTTTAATGTTAGTACGGCATGCGCGGGATGGTAAGCTGTATTTATATGAAATTATAGAAATAAAAAAAGAAACGAGAAACCTTTTCCGGTCTGGAGACCTTACTCAGTAAAAGAACCCGTTCCCTTTTGCATTCATTATATGAGTAAATCCATACAATGTCAAGAACATTTTGATGAGAAAAAAGCAGAAAAACAACAATATAATCTTAAGAAAACCTTAAATAGCATTCTCAGGCATTCTGTTGTATACTTTACCTGAGAAATGTTACAAAACGGAAACAGTTCGAAAGTATGCTGAATATGCGGGAGGATTCCATGAAAAAGAAAACCCTTGCGATGGCGCTGTTGTCGGCGGTTTTGCTGGCGCCTGTGTTTTTATTTGCCGGCTGCTCCTCAGGCAGCGCGGAGAATATGGAAAGCGGTCCGGATAAGGAAGAGGAAATTTCCTATATCTATGTGCTGGAGGATCTGGACTGGGGACTGGAGGAAGGTGACAGCGACAGCGGTTATTACAGCAGCTATGGCTGTTTTAACCATCAGATTTTCAGAACCTATACTGTGTACGATGTGGACGGAGATTATGTTCAGCTGCAGGTGCTGAATCTGGATTCTGACTCTGTACAGACGATAGAATATAAGCCGGACGCAAATTCCTACATCAGCAGTGCCGCGATCATACCGGAGGGAGATTCGGCGGGGTTCGCGCTTCTGGAGACTTATTATGACGAGGAAACACATTATGGTGTGAAGCTCCTGGACGGAAACGGAGCGGTGGTCGGTGAATTCCTTCTGGACGATCTGATGTCCTGGCTGGAGGAAAAGTATGGCTATGCCTATATCAGCGAGATGGTCTTCGGTACAGACGGCTATATTTATCTCGGCAGTGAATCGGATGTAATCGTGCTGGACACTGAGGGCGTCCGGATCGCTCAGATTGAGATTCCAAACTGGCTGAACTCCCTTGGCCTGTCCGGGGACGGCCGGGTGTATGCCACCTACTATGATTCCGGATATCAGCTCGCTTTTATTGATCTGGAAACGGAGACGCTTCAGAAGCTGGATTTTGGCGTGACCAGCTTTTCCTCCGGCACCGTCAATGTGCTGGAGGATGGCAGCGTGGTCTACGGGGACAGCTCGGGCCTGAATATGTACAGATACGATGCTCAGACCGGGGAGACGGAGGTTTTATTTGACTGGGTCAGCCTGGATGTGGTAGGCTACAATGTGGATGCTGTATATTATCTGGACGAGGACAACCTGGTGGTGAAGGTCTATGATTATGCCGCCAATTCCTATAGTGATACCATGGCAAGGGTGGTCCGTAGGGAAAGCAGCGAGGTGGCGGAAAAGACCATTCTGACCCTGGCGCTTTTTTCCACGGACAGTGACACTCAGGAATACGTGGTGGCCTTCAATAAGGCAAACGACCAGTACCGGATTGAGATTAAGACCTACCTGGATTATACGACCATAGATTATAATAATTATATGACCTATTATGAGGACGCCGTCACCCGGATGCAGAATGATCTGGTCAGCGGGGAGGGCGCGGATATCATCATGCTCACCGATTACGGCGTCAGCGCGGGAACGTTGATTGGCAGCGGGCGTTTGGAGGATCTGTTTGCCTTTCTGGATGAGAGAGGCTACACCGGGGTCAAATTTGTGACGCAGGTCTACGATGCCCTTATGGCAGAGGGAA
>JAJQCU010000206.1 GCA_021202575.1 Lachnospiraceae bacterium | reverse complement strand
CCCCATGACCGCGGAAAACAGTTTGATGGAACTCATCCGCGAAGGGAAATACGATGAGATCCATCTGTCCCCCTTCTCCAGAATGGACATGAATCTGGGGACCATGGCTCTTGACCCTCTGACCCAGCACACGTATCTGACAGTGTCCGCTATTTCCCTCTTTTCCCGCACCGCCATCGGCGCCGGCGTAAGAGCCGATGACGCCTTTGACCTTTCGGACGCCCTGCTGTTTTTCCTCTCCTACTATAAGACCAGCGATGAGGTTTATGAAATCTATCAGCTTTCCGCTGTCATGTTCGCAAAGCAGGTCCATCAGACGAAAGAAAAAAAGCCGTCCTATCAGACCGAGCGGGTTCTGAATTATATTGCCAGGAATATTTACAGGAAAATCACCATTCAGGACGTCGCGGATTATGTAGGCCTTGCCCCCAATTACCTTTGCCGTCTGTTTTCCAAAGAAATGGGAATCTCCCTGTACCAGTATATCCAGCGGGAAAAGATCACCATATCCTGCAATCTACTCCGCTACACGGACCGTTCCATATCTGATATTGCCACTTACATGGGCTTCCAGACCCAGAGCAATTTTACAGCGGTATTCCGCAAGTGGCAGAATATGACGCCCACACAATACAGGGAGGAGAATTACCGGGAGACTTACTAAAGGGCTGCGTACTCTCCCTTCAGCCACCGGATATATTCCTCCAGCCAGTACCCTTCCTTTTTCCCCATAGCCGCGCCATATCCATGCTTTGCGCCTTCCACAATCACCCTCTTCAGGCTGGTGCCCGACTTTTGCAGGATTTCCACATAATCCTCAATTTTAGAGACGCTGACCATGTCCTCCTTGCTGCCGTAGCAGATGAAATGCGGAATCCCCGTGCACTTCATATGATTGACCGCGTCATAGATGTCCATGAGCTCCATCCTCCTTTTCTCATCCCGCACGTCCTGCGCCGGGAAGGAAGCGAACATCAAGGGGACATTTTCACAGTAACTTAAAAGAGGATAAACTAAGGCAATACGGTTAAGCCTGTCGTCTGTCCGGTCGATCTCATCCTTTGGATAATCCGGGCACAATTTCTCATTTCCCTGAAGGATGTTGGCAAACATGGCCACCTGGGAGCCGCCTCCGCTGAAGCCAATGGCGCTGATTTTGTCCTCATCATATCCGTATTCCTTTGCGTGGAAACGGACATAGCGAACCGCCCGCTGCATATCCAGAAGGGGGTAAGGCTGATAGTAGGGATTGGTGCGGTACCACAGCACAAAGGCCGTAATGCCGTTTCTGTTCAGCTCCTCCGCGATCAGGGTCCCCTCCCCCTCCATCTCCTTGGTGCAATATCCGCCGCCCGGGACCACAATCACCGCCTGCCTGCTTTCTTTGACGACAAAGGGAAGCAGATACGGGACATCCTCAAAAGTTTCCCGGTAGGCGTCGTCTCTCTTTGCCACCCAGGTGGCTGTAAAAGTGTCAAGGATTCTTTTATTATCCCTGAATTTACTCCCCCGCAGGGCAAGAAGCCACCTGATGGTGTCTATGGTGACATTGGGGTTCTTTTTATATTTGATTTCCATGACAGTTTCTTTTAAAGCGCCGCTGTTTCCCGGAATCACGTCTCCCCAGATTTCTATCCGTTCCATTCTGATTTTTCCTTTCGTAATATACTACACTATATCTATATCACCTGAAAGTCCAGGGAAGCTTCTTCACATCCCTCCGCGGATATAATCAGCCTTCCCGTCCCTTTTCCTGTACCGCACATCGCAGCCAGCGACCTTCCAGTCATGGTTAAAATCGATTTTTAACATATTGTCTCCCGTTCCTTCACAGATGATTTCACAATCCTGATAAAATATAAATCATTGATCCCCAAAGATACCTCTGTGACAAGTCTGCCGTCAGCATAAGAGAAAGCCAGCTCCTCCTCCCCCATGGCAGATGCCTCCGTAATATATTCCACCTCAGCCTTTGTCAGATCATTGGGCCGCCCCATCTCCTCCCACACACGCAGGGGATTACAGTGCTCCTCGTCGATTCTCTGAAGATAAACCCTCTCAGGCGGGGCCGGAAGCTCCACTGTCACCTCCGCTTTCTCCTTCGCGGCGTCGGACTGCATCATATTCAGGCGGAAAAGTAAAATCTGCTTCTCCCTCTCTCCCTCAAAGGCCGCGGCTTCTATCTCCGTGAACTGCTCCCTGTCCAGCAGAATTCTCTTATTTTCCGCCTGTGCCAGCATTCTCATCCCGTGATAGACCGGCTTGGGAATCCCACTGTAATTCATCATACCGTAGCCGCCGTGAAAGGGCTCCTTAAACTGATGCAGCTCCTCAAAAATATCCGAATAACACCAGATACTGTCGCCGTCCACCAGATTCTCAATACTCAGGGATGTCCTCACATCATAGGCCGCCATTTTCCGGCAATCGTGACTGTATGCGCCAAAGGACGCGCTCATATTCCACTCCGTATAGAAAACCGGCAGTCCCTTTGCCTGCTTTCGTACCACAGCCGCATTTTTCGCCAGTATGTCCACGTCATAGTCGTCCCTCTGGGTATTATCAAAACCGCCAAAGACCTGACGGAAGCACTGTAACAGCGGCG
>JAJQCU010000178.1 GCA_021202575.1 Lachnospiraceae bacterium | reverse complement strand
ACATATCACAAGCAGGGCAATCTGGACATCAAAAACGGCATTATCATGATGTGCTCTGTGCTGCTTTTTACGGTCGTGGGCAGCTTTGTGTCCAGCCTGATTCCGTCCACGACGGTGGGAGACTTCAGCGTTCTGATGACCTGCTTCATGGGGATCCGGTTCATTTTATTCCCGGTGATGACCACCAGGGAGGATATGCTGAAGGTTTCTGCGAAGATCAGAGCCATAGAATCGCTGGTCTGCGGCATCGTGATCGGCTTTATCTGCGGCTTTGTGGGCGCCGGCGGCGGCATGATGATGCTGATGATTCTGACGATGGTGCTGGGCTATGAGCTGAAAACCGCGGTGGGCACCAGTGTGTTTATCATGACCTTCACCGCGTTCACAGGGTCAGTTTCTCACTTTATTCTTGGCGGGGTTCCGGATATGTTTGTGCTGGTGCTGTGCATTCTGTTTACCTTCATCTGGGCCAGGATCGCCGCGGGCATTGCCAATAAGGCGACGCCGAAGACTTTAAACCGGGCCACCGGCGTGGTGCTGGTGTCGCTGGCGGTGATTATCTTTTTCTTTTCCTGATCTATTTGCTCCTGGATGATAGTTTCTTATTATAAAGGATATATTCGGTCTCCAGTCTTAAAAAGTCTACGCATTGATTTTTGGCAGAAAAGTTTTCACCTGAAAGGTATTTGCGATAAAGCACGTTTGCCGTATTACATATATCGCTGGCATGTTCGTTACACCAGTTTAATTCTTTAAGCAGTATATTTTTTCGCTTCCGGATATTCTGATTATCGTGTTTTCTGACGATGGTATCTATGGGGATCAGTTGGGCATTTTCTACTGGAATCATCAGATTAAAATTTAAAACTCCAAGGAGTTCACCGTCACATTCTATTTTTTTAAAATCTATTTTGTTTTTCATATTTTTATGTTTCGGTTTTGGCTTGGATAACGGAATACAATACTGCATGTGATTGCAAAGAACAATGATACCTAAAAAGGGTCGCTCATCTTTGCCAGCTTGTGGAGAGACAGACATGATTCTGTCGTCAATGTGATGAAGATTGCGGATATATTTCATAATCTACACGGTATAATTTTAAAGGAAAAGACGTCATATAAACTTCCCCGTAAAAACAGGACAAGGACTATGCCATCATAGTCCTTGTAGATGTGATACCACCGCAGCGGCACCAACGCTTTTATGATATCCACTTCAGGCAGGATTCTCCTTTCATTTATATTACCATATTTCTGAATAAATGCAACAGGAAATTTTTGTATAAGGGCAGGAAAAGACAGAGTCAGGAAAACTGAAATAATAAAAATTGAGAACCTTTGCGATTTCTCTCTTGACGAATACCGGATAAAGTGGTAAGGTAACTGTAGTTTTGAAACCGTGGAAGCGGAGATAACGGTTGTTGTGCACTCACAGAGAGTCCGGGCAGGTGCGAGCCGGGCAGAACGCAGATGATCAAATGGACCGCCGAGGGCGCGGAGGAAAGGCTGCAAAGGCCGAGTATTCTGCGACGTGTGGCATACGTCAGTTGCCGGGGATATGATAGTATCCTGCTGAGTGCATGGGATTTCCCATAAAGCAAGGTGGTACCGCGGGTTTGAGAGTGAGCTCGTCCTTGATGAAAATCGAGGATGGGTTTTTTTGATTCTATAAAGAGCCGCATAGATTGCGGCGCCTGACAGCTATGCCGACAGCTTTTGCGCATGAAGAGGCGCCCGGAGAGTGTCTCAAAGAGAAGTGATTGCAAATATTGAGTATGGCCCATCAGAAAGGAGACTCCATGAACATCAGAAACGAAGCGCAGCTGCGCGCGCTTGCCGCCTCCGGCGAATATAAGACCGTTCCCGTCAGCTGTGAAATTTACGCGGATATCTGCACCCCCATCCAGGCGTTGCGCATTTTACAGAATGTCAGCCATCATGTCTATCTGCTGGAATCCATCGAGGACCATGAGAAGTGGGGGCGGTATTCCTTCCTGGGGTACGACCCCAAGATGGAGTTGACCTGCACGGACGGGATGATGACCATTAAGTCAGGCTCCTCTGTATCCTTTCCGGTGAAGCACCCCGGGGAGTACATCCGGCAGGTGGTGAGGGATAATTTATCGCCCAGGCTGGAAGGGCTGCCCTCCTTCACCGGCGGCCTGGTGGGCTATTTTTCCTATGATTACATCAAATACGCGGAACCTTCCCTTAAGCTGGACGCGGAGGACGAGGAGCACTTCAAGGATGTGGACCTGATGCTCTTTGACAAGGTCATCGCCTTTGATAATTTCCGCCAGAAGATCATTCTGATCGCCAACGCCCGCTGCGAGGATTTTGATACGGAATTAAATAACGCGGAGCTGGAGCTGCAGATTATGATCGGCCTGCTGGGGAAGGGCACGCCGAAGGAAAATGAACCCGGACGAATGACCAGCCCGTTCCGGGCCTTATTTGAAAAGGAAGCCTTCTGCGATATCGTCAGGAAGGGGAAGCATTATATCCATGAGGGAGATATTTTTCAGGTGGTGCTGTCCAACCGCTTTGAGGCGGATTATGAGGGAAGCCTGCTGAATGCCTACCGGGTGCTTCGCACCACCAATCCCTC
>JAJQCU010000135.1 GCA_021202575.1 Lachnospiraceae bacterium | reverse complement strand
TAACTCCCCCTCCCTCCGCGGTACGAAATATCGTCCCCATATTTCCCGGTTCCTGCAGATCATACAGCACCACGTAAAACCCATCCGGTTTCGAAAGTAGCACATCCCAGTCATATTCCGGCCAGCGAAGCAGCGCCAGAATGCCCTGATTTGTGGACGTGTCCGACATTTTCTCCATGACCTGGGGGGATACCGTTTCATAGCCCACAGACTGCAGCTTCTCATAAATTTTCTGATTCCGGGAGCTTCCCTCCTGCCCTGCCTGTTTTTCCGAAATCGAAGCTGTCCCACATTTTTGCAGAAACTCCTCCGTCACATACACCTTCCGCACAGAATCAGAAGGGGCCTCCTCAAACATCCGGGGGCCCTCCACCACATAAATCCGGTCCTTTCGCCGCTCCTTCGCCCTCTGCACATACCCGCAGACCCGTTTCACCTGCGGATTCGCCACACTTGTAATCATAATCTCCCCTTACTATCTATAACTGCAGCATCCTCTAACCCGCCCCACAAAATCCCCTCTCACCCCATTGCGTCGTCAAACCAATACAGAGCAATGCGGTCATTGCAAACCAGAGCCACTCCCTCACTTGCTCAAATCCAGACTTACGCAATACTCATAATCGTCAATATCCTTCTTCACCGCCAGCGCCTCATCAATATCAATATCCGCCAGCTGCCCGTTGACAACGGAAATCACCTTATTATTCTTGCCCTCGCAGATCACATCCGCGGCGTAGGCCCCCATAATGGAAGCATAGTAGCGGTCCTTGCAGCTGGGGCTGCCGCCGCGCTGCATATAACCCAGAATCGTCGCCCTGGTCTCAATTCCTGTAGCCGCCTCAATCCTTCTGGACATGGACGTGGAGTGGCCGATGCCCTCCGCGTTGATGATCAGATGATGCTTCTTGCCCTTCTTGCGGTTTTCCACAATCTGGTCGATGATGGTCTGCTCATTGTAGTCATATTTCTCCGGAATCAGAATATTCTCCGCGCCGCTGGCCACGCCGCACCACAGCGCGATATAACCCGCGTGGCGGCCCATGACCTCGATGATGGAGCACCTTTCATGGGAGGAGGAGGTGTCCCGCACCTTATCTATGGCCTCCATGGCGGTGTTGACAGCGGTGTCAAAACCGATGGTGTACTCTGTGCAGCCGATATCCAGGTCGATGGTTCCCGGAAGCCCGACCACATTGATGCCCTGCTTCGACAGCTTCTGCGCCCCCCTGTAGGAGCCGTCGCCGCCGATGACCACCACCCCGTCAATGCCGAATTTCCGGCAGATATTGGCGGCCTTCACCTGTCCTTCCTCGGTCATAAACTCCATGCAGCGGGCAGTTCCCAGAATGGTGCCGCCCCTCTGGATGATGTCAGAAACACTGCGGGAATCCATCTCCGTGATTTCCTCCCTCAGCAGGCCGTGATAGCCTCTGTGGATTCCCATCACCTTCACCCCGTTGGCAATTCCCTTCCTGACAACCGCGCGGATCGCCGCGTTCATGCCCGGCGCGTCGCCGCCGCTGGTCAATACTCCTATCGTCTTTATCTCCTTCGCCATAGTCGCAACCTCTTTCTCTGACACTGTTCATCTGTCTTTTCGACTTCGTCCGCAATCCCTGTCACGAATCGAAGCTGAAAATCCGATACCTCAGGCAGCTCTTTTTGGGATCATTCCAGATTCATTGGAATAATTTTAATACTTTTCCATCCGATTGGCAACGCCTTTAAACAATCTTTACATTGGATTTTCCCAGTTTTTCATACAGCGCCGCTAAAAGCCCCTCATCTGCCCTGACATTATCCTTCCCGGGCAGCACCTTTTTTAATTTTCCTTCCGCAATATAAATCACCACGCTGTCCGGGCCTTCGCTGTCCTTCAGGATGGTCCAGACCTGCTGCCAAAGCTGCTGATACTGCTCCATGGTATCAAAGCGAAGCCACAGCTGGGCGCCGGCCTGGGAAAAGGGCACAATTTTCTCGCAGATCAGCTTGCCGTTTTTTTCCTCCTCCAGAGAGACCCGTCCGGTCACAAAAATCTTAGCGTCCTGCTCCAGCAGGCGGCCATATTTTTCGTAAGACTGAGGAAAAACCACCACCTCCACCGTGCCGTACATATCCTCCAGCTGCAAAAAGGCCATGGGCTGCTCGCGTTTGGTGTACTTGACGCTCTTTTCATTGATCAGGCCGCCCACCGTCTGGATGGAACCGTCCTCCAGCGCTGTCTGTCCGGTCTCCTCATCCAGCATAAAGTCACTGGTAAGGGCTGTGATATTCCTTTTCCACAGCCTCTCATAGCTCTCCAGCGGGTGCCCGCTGATGTAAATGCCCAGCACCTCCTTCTCCATGGAAAGCAGCTCTTCCTTGCTGTATTCCCCCACATCCGGCAGCGCAATCTCAAAATTCTCCTTTTCCTCCGCCCCCAGCAGATCCATCAGAGTCATCTGGCCGGCCATATGGTTTTTCTTATTTACGGCAAGCTGCTCCATGATGGGAACATAAATTTCCATAAGCTGTCTGCGGTTCCCGGGCAGAGAGTCCATCGCCCCGGCCTTGATAAAGTGCTCCACCATGCGCCGGTTGCACTCCGAGCCGTCCGTTCGGTTCAGGAAATC
>JAJQCU010000196.1:2310-2616 GCA_021202575.1 Lachnospiraceae bacterium | reverse complement strand
AGATCAATCTGGATATCGCCAACGCCCTGTCCGAGAGGACGCCGAACCTCTGCCACCTGGCGCCCGCGGGTCCCACCTATATGGAGGATCTGAATGAGGCGGGCGGCGTGTATGCGGTGATGAAGGAGCTGACAAAGCTTGACCTGCTTTCCACTGACCTGATCACCTGCACTGGCAAAACGGTAGGGGAGAATATCGCGAACGCGGTCAATAAGGATACCAGCATTATCCGGACGGTGGAAAATCCCTATTCCAGCACCGGCGGCATTGCCGTTCTGAAGGGCAACCTGGCTCCGGAGGGCAGCG
>JAJQCU010000196.1:0-2285 GCA_021202575.1 Lachnospiraceae bacterium | reverse complement strand
ATACCGGCCCGGCCAGAGTCTTTGACTGCGAGGAGGATGCCATCGAGGCCATCCGCGGAGGAAAGATTGTGGAGGGCGATGTGGTGGTGATCCGCTATGAGGGGCCCAAGGGCGGCCCGGGCATGAGAGAGATGCTCAATCCCACCTCGGCCATTGCCGGTATGGGCCTGGGCTCCTCTGTGGCGCTGATCACGGACGGACGGTTTTCCGGCGCTTCCCGCGGCGCGTCCATCGGGCATGTTTCCCCGGAGGCGGCGGTGGGAGGCCCCATTGCCCTGGTGAGGGAGGGAGATCTGATTTCCATCGATATCCCCGCCAACACTTTGAATGTACTTGTATCTGAAGAGGAATGGGAGGAGCGGAAGAAAAATTATGTTCCGAAGGAAATGCCTCCTGTGACGGGATATCTGAAGAGATACAGGGAGCTTGTGACCAGCGGCGCAAACGGCGCGATCTTAAAGCTTCCGAATGAATAAAGGAGAGGGTAATTATGCAGCTGAATGGATCACAGATCATTGTACAATGTTTAAAGGAGCAGGGAGTTGACACCGTTTTCGGGTATCCGGGCGGCGCGATTTTGAATGTCTATGACGAGCTATACAGACATCCGGAGATTACCCATATTCTGACCAGCCATGAGCAGGGGGCCAGCCACGCGGCCGACGGATATGCCAGAGCCACAGGCAAGGTGGGCGTGTGCATTGCCACCTCCGGTCCGGGAGCCACCAATCTGGTGACCGGCATCGCCACCGCGTTCATGGATTCCATCCCCGTGGTGGCAATCACCTGTAATGTGGGCGTCTCCCTTCTGGGAAAGGATTCCTTTCAGGAGATTGACATTGCCGGCATCACCATGCCCATCACTAAGCGCAGCTTTATCGTCAAAGATGTAAAAGAGCTGGCTTCCACAATGCGCAGGGCTTTTCAGATTGCCAGAAGCGACAGGCCGGGGCCGGTGCTGGTGGATGTGACCAAGGATGTGACGGGGGCGAAATGCGAATTTGAATCGGAGGAAATCAAGGAGGAGAAGCCAACGGTTTCTTATACCAAAGAGGAGCTGGATCAGGTCATCACCTTGTTAAAGGAAGCGAAAAAGCCCTTTGTGCTGGTGGGCGGCGGCGCCGTGCTCTCCAACGCCTGGAAGGAGGTCCGGGAGTTTGTGGCCAGATTCAACAGCCCGGTCTGCGATACGCTGATGGGGAAGGGCGTGATTGACGGAAACGTGCCGGAGTACACGGGAATGATCGGCATGCACGGGACAAAGGCCTCGGATTTCGGCGTCAGCAAATGTGACTGCCTGGTGGCGCTGGGCGCCAGATTTTCAGACCGCATCACCGGGGACGCAAAGCGGTTTGCGTCGGGCGCGAAGATCATTCAGATCGATATTGACGCCGCGGAGATTAACAAGAACGTCCGCACGGCGGCGTCCCTTGTGGGGGATCTGAAGCTGGCGCTGACAGATATTCTGGCCGGGCTGGATCAGCAGGACCATAAGGAGTGGCTGGAAGAGGTAGAAGAGCTGAAGCGGCAATATCCGCTGAAATATGAGGAGGACCAGCTGAGCTGTCCCTATATTATTCAGGAAATAGACAGGATTACAGAGGGACAGGCGCTGATCACCACGGATGTGGGCCAGCACCAGATGTGGGCGGCGCAGTATTACACGTTTACAGAGCCCCGCACGCTTCTGACCAGCGGCGGCCTGGGAACCATGGGCTACGGCCTGGGCGCCTGTATCGGCGCCAAAATGGCCCGCCCGGATAAGGTCTGCATCAACATTGCGGGCGATGGTTGCTTCCGCATGAATCTGATTGAGCTTGCCACCGCGAGCCGATATAATATCCCTATCATCGAGGTTGTCATCAACAATCATGTGCTGGGAATGGTACGCCAGTGGCAGACGCTTTTCTATGATAAGCGCTACAGCCAGACGGTTCTTCAGGACAGCGTGGACTTCTGTAAGATCGCGGAGGGCATGGGCTGCGAGGCCATCCGCGTAACCGCGAAGGAAGAGGTGGAGCCGGCCATCAGAAAGGCGCTTTCCCTGAATCGCCCGGTGGTGCTTGACTGCATCATTCCGGAGGATGACAAGGTGCTGCCCATGGTGCCCGCGGGAGCGCCCATCAGTGAGGCCTTCGACGGGGATGACCTGAGGGCGAGGGAATAGTAAAATAAAATGTTCCGGGGGAAATATAAGAAATCCCGGAAGGCATCATTGGAGCATTAACCTGAATGAGTGAAAAGAAAATCATGGATAAGATACTGGTTGTTATGTCCACGTACAA
>JAJQCU010000064.1 GCA_021202575.1 Lachnospiraceae bacterium | reverse complement strand
CTTTCCCCTCATAAGCAAAAAGGTGAGCGGCGTTTTTTGCCGCGTCGGATGCGAAGCAGACGCTTTTGCGCATGTAGGGGAAGCGGCTGTGAATAGTAACGTCACCCTCTCGCCCTTCCCACGATTGCAAAAGCCACGAACATCACCAGATCCATCGCCACAATGCTGGCTCCCACCGGCGTGGAGGCAAATATGGAAATCAGAATGCCGCTCAATGTTCCCACCACGGACACCACCGCCGCGCAGACTGTCACCGACAGAAAGCTTTTAAAGACCCGCATGGCCGAAAGCGCCGGGAAAATAATCAGCGCCGAAACCAGCAGAGAGCCCGCCAGCTCCATCGCCACCACAATCACCAGCGCCGTGATCACCGCAATCAGTCCGTTATAGGTCTGCGCCCGGATCCCGGTGGCTTTGGCAAAGCTCTCATCAAAGGTCACCGCGAATATTTTATGGAATAACAGCACAAACATAATGATGACCGCGGCGGAAATCACTATGCAGAAACCCACATCCGCGCCGGTCAGCGTCAGAATCGACGTAGAACCGAACAGGGAGCTGCACACATCCGCGGAAATATTGGCCGAGCCGGAGTAACGGCTCAGTAAAAGATAGCCGATGGCCAGCGCCGCCACACTGATCATGGCAATAGCCGCGTCGCCCCGGATAGCCGTCCTTCCGGAAAAGGCCAGCAGAACCACCGCCGCCAGCACTGTCACCGGAATCACCACGATCATATCATTTTCCACCCGCATCACCGCCGCGATGGCCACCGCGCCGAAGGCTACGTGGCTCAGGCCGTCGCCGATAAAGGAAAACCGCTTCAGCACCAGCGATACCCCCAGCAGAGAGGAGCACAGCCCGATCAGCGTTCCCACAATCAGGGCGTAACGCACAAAATCATATTGTAAATAATACCGCAGGGTCTCTGTCATAAATTTCTCTTCTCCCGCGCCTTCAGTAAAGACGCGTACATCTGTCCGGCAGGGCTTGTGAGATAGCTTTCCCTGTCTCCAAAAAAAACATCCCTGTGGCTCATATACAGAATATGGCTGGCAAAGGGCACCGCCTCCAGCACATCGTGGGAGACCATGATCACCGAAATGCCCTGTTCCCGGTTCAGCCTCTCAATCAACCCGTACATCTCCTCCGCCGCCTTCGGGTCCAGCCCCGCCACCGGTTCGTCTAAAAGCAGAAGCTTTCTGGTGGCGCACAGAGCCCTGGCCAGAAGCACCCGCTGCTGCTGGCCGCCGGAAAGCTCCCGGTAACATCTTTTTGCCAGATTGCCGATGCCCATCTGCTCCATATTTTCCCTGGCGATCTCCTTTTCCAGCCTGCCATAAAATGGTCTTATTCCCAGACGGTTGACGCAGCCGGAGAGCACAATCTCCTCCACCGACGCGGGAAAATCTCTCTGCGTATCCGTCTGCTGGGGCAGATATCCGATTTCATCCGCCCGGATTTCCTGTCCAAACTTCAAGGTCCCGCTCATCGGCTTCTGCAGTCCGAGCAGCGTCTTCACCAGAGTACTCTTGCCCGAGCCGTTCTCCCCCAGAATGCAGAGATAATCACCTGTATGAACCTCAAAGGAAATGTCCCAGGCTACCACCTGTTTCTCATATCCCAAAGTCAGATCCCGACATTGTATCTGAAGCACAGCTTCCCCTTTCTTAAGTCCCGGCCGGTGCTTTCCCGCCGCTTGCCTGTTTACGGGAAACAGTTTTACCCGCTTCCCAGCGCCGTCTTCAGCACCGCCAGATTCTCCTCCATGATTCCCAGGAAACTGGCTCCCGCCGCCGCTTCCTCCCCGGAGACGGACTGCATGGAATTTAATACCAGGATTTCCTGATCCGACGCCTGCGTATTCTTGCGGATTGTCCGCGCCAGATCCTCATCTGAGCCTTCTATGATCAGAATGACCGGGAGATTTAGCTCGTCCATTTTTTCTATCAGAAAAACGATGGTCTCAAAGCTGGCCTCCGCGTCCGCGTTACACCCGGCAAAAGCCGCGTAATAATCCAGGCCGAATTCCTCGGTCAGATACCGGAAAGGGAAACGATCCCCAAATAATAAGGTATCATACTCTGCGGTCTCCACCGCCTGCGCGTATTCCGCCTCCAGAGCCGCAAGCTCCTCCTCATACGCAGACAGATTCTCCCGGATCCGGCTTTCTGATTCCGGGAAAAGAACGCAAAGCCTCTCCGCCAGCTCCCCGCAAAGCACTCCGGCGTTTTCAAAGGACAGCCACACATGCTCGTCGTCCTCCGCCTCGAAATCCTCCCCGTGGTCATGGCCGATCTCATCCGTCATGCCCTCTTTTTCCTCTTCCTCCAGCACCAGCTCATCCACCATCTCCAGCAGGCTTACGCTCTTTTGGGCAAGCTCCTCATCCTCCTCCAGCATCTCCCAAAGCCAGTCCTCGGAGTCTCCTCCCACATAAATCAGCAGATCGCTCTCCCGGATAGCCGCCATGTCCTGAACAGAGGGCTGATAGCTGTGAATGTCCGTGCCATCGTCCGACAGCAGGATCACCTCCACATCCTCCTCCGTTCCCTCCAGCAGGACATTGACCCAGTCGTACTGCGGAAATATGGTGCATACAACGGAAACGCCTTCCTG
>JAJQCU010000405.1 GCA_021202575.1 Lachnospiraceae bacterium | reverse complement strand
CGGATATAGGCCTCCGCCATACCAAGAACACCTAAACCCCACTTCGTGGATACCGTCTGCTGAAAACTGAATACGCCGTTAATCATGTACCCGCCCAATGCCAGGAGAGCCGCCAGCAGCACTCCATTCACAGCCCTGTTTTTCCATATTCTCCTGAAGGCACAGACAAAAATGGCCGCATAGGCTACCACCCCCAGCAGCCCCTCATTAATCAGCATATTCAGCCATTCATTATGAGCGTTGGCATAAACGGTTTCTCCCATTCCAGTCTCTGCCAGGAACTCACTCACATCAGAATTCTGATGAAAAAAAAGATAAAAGCAATCCGGACCCACTCCAAAGAGCTTATCCTTGATTCCGCTTTGCAGCCAGCCCAGAGCGGAAAGATACCACAGGCCTCCCCGGTAATTTCCCCAGCTTACACTAAAGCGGAGCAGCTCTATGCTGCCAAGCATTTCCCAGAAATCATCAGAAATCTGGCAAAGAATCAAAACGATAATTTCCAGAAGAGTCAAAACCACAATCCCGCATAAAACATATTTTCTGACATTTCCGGCCTCAATATAGTCCCTTTTCCCACGTTTTTCCCGCAGATACTCCCATAAACAGAAAAGAAATAATAAGGCAAAAATCACCGGCCAGCCGGCAAAAAACTGCAGGCCACTGATGGAACCGTCCCAGTCCAGGTTCCATTCCATATTCCACCCCCACTGACACAGATTCAGATAGAACTGGAAAAATAGACAGCAATCGGGAAGAATAAGAGCAGTCATAAGAAAACGGATAAATTTGCCTCGGTTTTTCAGAGAATCAAGAAAAAGAATAGCCAAGAAAACCAGAATAACCAGATAGCCCGTCTCACTGCCCTGTGTCATCATAGTTGCAAATACAAGAAAGCTCCCAATCATCCCGAAAGCACGGGTAATCCCCTTTCCCGCATATCCGTAATACAGACAAATTCCCGCAGAGACACTGGCATAGCCGCAATACCAGTTTTCATTACCGATTGTCGAAAGCAGATGATGATGATTCCAGTCCCAATAGCCCATTCCACTGTAAATTCCCAGCGGATCCATGTTCAGGCGATTCAATACTCCCAGCAGAAAGACCACTCCCGCCGCGATTTCGGCGATCATCCATATGTATTCCTCCCCGTCATACCACCGGGATACCGCGAAATAAATCCACACAAACAAAAGCTGGGATATCAGCCCCATATACCAGCCGTCAAAGCCCCACAGGGCAGTCTGTTTATCGTTGCTGCATAAAAACGAAAGAACAGAAGCCGCCGCAAAGGAAAGCACCGCAATGTCCAGCACCGACCATTTTAATTGATCCGCCTTATATGCTTTAAAGCAGAAAGCGGAACAGACACTGATCAGCACCACAAACAGCAAAGTTCTGTCCCGAAAAAAATAATACTTTGCACTTCCGATGGAAATCAGGCCGTCCTGCATATAAAGGGGCAGCACAGCCAGAAGCAAAAGCAGATAAATAGTGATGAGCAGACCATTCAGCTTTTGTGCCTTTTCCCGCATAATATAAATTTCCTCTCACTATATCATGAGCAAAAGGCGCCCATAATCCAATTTGCCTTTCTCGCGAGTGAGCAGGCTCCCTCGGGCTCTCTTACTCTCACGATATCATGTCATTCCTACAGCGCCGAGCTGTCAAGGACAATGGTAAACGGACCGTCATTTTCAAGAGATACCTTCATATGCGCCCCGAAGCTGCCCGTTTCCACCTGAAAGCCTTGTCCGCGGCACTCATCGACAACGTATTCGTACAGCTCCCTGGCATGCTCCGGGGAGCCAGCCTCGATAAAGCTGGGGCGAAAGCCCTTTTTGCAGTTGGCATACAGGGTAAACTGGGAAACCAGCAGAAGTTCTCCTCCCACATCCCGCAGCGCCAGGTTGGTCTTACCCTGGCTGTCCTCAAAGATGCGAAGCCCCGTCAATTTGTGGATCATTTTATCGGCAGTTTCTTTTGTATCCTCCTGGCAGACACCGATCAGCACCAGGAAGCCCTTCTGAATGCTGCCGATGATTTCCCCCTCCACCGCCACTTTCGCGTGAGTTACCCGCTGAATTACAAATTTCATGTTCTTTTTTACCCCCGTCATTCCCTGATCAGCCATCTGTTATAAAACGGTCATGTCACTGACGCGAACACCACATATAAAAGCTCTCTGATATCCAATCATCTGTGCAAATATACCTGAAAGGTATACCTTGTGTAAATGTTTCCGTTTTGCTTCGCTTCGGTCGGTGCCAAACGCGTGCCACAGGCACGCAGCCCCATCTGATTGTCTATTGAGAACATTTTCACAGTAAATGTTTGTCTCCTGCTCCATATTCGTGGTATAATAACAACAATTATTTTATACCAAAAAAGGAGACCCTCCATGACCGAACAGGAAAGAAACACCATAAAAACAAATATTGAGGAAATTCAGGCCAGAATCAACCGTGCCGCAGCCCTGGCCGGGCGCGACCAAAAGGAAATTCTCCTGCTGGCCGCCACCAAAATGAACAGCGCCGAGCGCGTGCAGGCCGCCATCCGGTCCGGTAGCCGTTACTGCGGTGAGAATAAAGTGCAGGAGCGGCTGGGCAATTTTGATCAGGACG
>JAJQCU010000292.1 GCA_021202575.1 Lachnospiraceae bacterium | reverse complement strand
TGCTGCCATAATAGTTTTCCTCCTTTAATTATTTTTTATACAGATTTTTGAAAAATATGATTATGAATAATCATCCAGACCCTGTTCCAGAGTGGGAACGCTGCATGCCAGAGGGGTGCGGGAGCAGTCGGTGCAGCCCATGGTCTGTACCTGAACCGCTTCCTCAACCGTGTCGTCACAGTCCACGTTGATGTGGCCTGTGTTGTTGGCGAAGCCTTCATCCAGCATCCTTACAAGGTCTTCAATTCTTTTCTGTTCAGGATCCATAATAAAAATCCTCACTGGCTGTGAAAGGGTTACCGGCGGGCGGTCCGGGAATGCCCCGCCCGCACGGACAGTTTCACGAAAAATGGCTGCTTACTTGTTCAGATCAATTTCGATGTCGCCGGCGAAGATCTGGTCGTCCTTGCCAAGAGCGCCCGGGATGATGGAGAAGGTATTGGAAATACCGTCCTGAGCATCCTTGAACGGAAGCTTGGCTACGGAAGCCAGGGACGCAACCGCGCCGTTCTTGTCACGGCCGTGCATCGGGTTGGCGCCGGGGGCGAAGGGCTGTCCGGCCCTGCGTCCGTCCGGAGTGTTGCCGGTTGCCTTACCATAGGTCACGTTGGAGGTGATGGTAAGGATGGAGGTGGTCGGGAAGCCGTCTCTGTAGGTGTGATGTCTTCTGACCATGGTCATGAACTTGCTGACGATCTCAGAGGCGATGTTGTCCACACGGTCATCGTCGTTGCCGTACTTCGGGAAGTCGCCGGTGGTCTCAAAGTCTACAATGATGCCGTCCTCGTCTCTGATCGGCTTCACAGTCGCGTACTTGATGGCGGACAGGGAGTCGGCAACGATGGACAGGCCGGCGATACCGGTAGCAAAGTAGCGGCGGACGTCTCTGTCGTGAAGAGCCATCTCAGCGCGCTCATAGCAGTACTTGTCATGCATGTAGTGGATGATATTCAGGGTATTGACATACACATCAGCCAGCCACTCCATCATGTCGGTGTACTTATCCATGACGTCGTCATAGTCAAGCACATCGCCGGTAACGGGACGATACTTGGGTCCGACCTGCTTCTTGGTCTTCTCATCGATACCGCCGTTTAACGCGTAGAGCAGGCACTTCGCCAGGTTGGCGCGGGCGCCGAAGAACTGCATTTCCTTACCAATTCTCATGGAGGATACGCAGCAGGCGATGCCGTAGTCGTCACCATGGGTCACTCTCATCAGGTCATCGTTCTCATACTGGATGGAGGAGGTGGTGATGGACATCTTCGCGCAGTACTTCTTCCAGTTCTGAGGAAGTCTGGTGGACCAAAGCACGGTCAGGTTCGGCTCCGGAGCCGGTCCCAGGTTCTCTAAGGTGTGCAGATAACGGAAGCTGGTCTTGGTGACCATGTGACGGCCGTCAACGCCTACACCGCCCAGGGACTCGGTAACCCACACCGGGTCGCCGGCGAAGATCTGGTTGTACTCGGGAGTACGGGCAAATTTCACGCAGCGCAGCTTCATGATGAAGTGGTCTACGAACTCCTGAATCTGCTCCTCTGTGAAGGTGCCGTTCTTTAAGTCTCTCTCGGCGTAGCAGTCGATGAAGGTGGAAGTACGGCCAAGGCTCATGGCGGCGCCGTTCTGCTCCTTTACAGCAGACAGATAACCGAAGTATGTAGCCTGGATCGCTTCCTGCACGTTGCTGGCGGGTTTTGCAATATCGCAGCCATAGGAAGCAGCCATCTGCTTCATCAGCTTCAGAGCGGTGATCTGCTCGGAAATCTCCTCACGAAGACGGATCACATCATCGGTCATTACGCGGCCGGTGGAATCCTTCTGCGCCTGCTTGTCCTCGATCAGTCTGTCAATGCCGTACAGAGCAACTCTTCTGTAGTCACCGATGATACGGCCGCGGCCGTAAGCATCCGGCAGACCGGTGATGATATGCGCGGAACGGCAGGCTCTCATCTCAGCATTGTAAGCGTCGAATACGCCCGCGTTGTGGGTCTTGCGGTGAACGGAGAAGAACTCGGAAATTTCCGGATCCACCTCATAGCCGTTGTCCGCGCAGGCCTTCTCCGCCATACGGATGCCGCCGTAGGGCTGAAGGGAACGCTTGAAGGGCTTGTCAGTCTGGAAGCCGACGATGGTCTCCTTGTCCTTATCCAGATAGCCGGGGCCATGGGAAGTGATGGTGGAAACAACCTTGGTGTCCATATCCAGCACGCCGCCCGCCTCGCGCTCCTGTCTCTGCAGATCCAGAACCTGATTCCAAAGGTCTGTGGTGTTCTGCGTAGGTCCTGCAAGGAAGGACTCATCCCCGTCATAAGGGTGATAGTTTTTCTGAATGAAATCGCGCACGTCGATCTCCTTCTCCCACTTGCCGCCTACAAAATCTGTCCATTCTGGTCTCATTTTGAAAGCCTCCTGTAAATGATTTTATTAAAATGAATAGCATTGCCTGCTAATCTCTACGGTTATTATACGTTTGAAGGGGTTTTAAGTCAAGCGAGGTGATGTACTTTTTTACGAACAAACGAGGAATTTTATTTTAATTTTAGTTATAATTCACAGAAAAAAGAAGTGCATACTTGCGCCAAAATCCGGAAAGTATTATACTGCTTGACAAAGCTGTGGTTCACGGACAATTGGGAA
>JAJQCU010000367.1 GCA_021202575.1 Lachnospiraceae bacterium | reverse complement strand
ACTGTTCCCGAATGATTTTGTCCGCAAGGAAATATACGACACTTTTGCCCCATCCGGTTTTCTGAACGACTAGAACGCGCTTCCTTCTCAGGATATTAAGAATGGCCTCTTCCTGCCCGTCCCGGAACCTGGCGTCAGGACCGTAATAATTTTTGAGTTCCATACGTAAATCCATTTACAAAGCCCCTCCTGTTAAGTATGCTTCCCTGATTATAACAGATGAAAGGAAAGAAAGAAACACTGTTTTTCATTGAGACCCAGCCAGAAAATCAGAAAATTTCTGAAATCTGCATGAACTTTCGTTTCCTCAGTTTGCCTGAATTACTCTGCCACAAAACAAAAACCCACACAAATTTTACATGAAAACCAAGAAAAACATCAAATTATTTTGTTGACTTTATGAGGAAGCCCTTATATAATGAGTGCAAGCGAGAAGGCATGCTTCCACAAGGGACGCCTGCGGGTGTGCATGTCCGGCGGCGCTGAATGTCCGGGGGACATCCGTTTCCACAAGGGACGCCTTCGGTGCATTGCGGACCGTAGTGAAACGGAGACCGATGAATTGAATCACGACAGTGAAACGAAAAGAATTCCTTATGGAGCGTTATTATACTGCTGAAATCCCGAAAACAGACCGCATTCCGAAGCTGGTGGAGCATCTTTTCAAAAAGATGCCGGAGATCGAGTCCGCCAGGGCGGTTCTTCTGACAGAGAGCTATCGTGCCACTGAGGGCCAGCCCATCGTCACAAGAAGGGCGAAGGCCTTCGCGCACATTCTTGACCATATCCCCATTATCATCAGAGAAAATGAGCTTGTGGTGGGCAGCACCACCATCGCGCCCAGAGGCTGCCAGACCTACCCGGAGTTTTCCTGGGAGTGGCTGGAGGCGGAGTTCGACACGGTGGAGCACCGCAAAGCCGATCCCTTCTACATATCCGAACAGACGAAAAAAGAATTAAGAGCGATCCATCCCTACTGGAAGGGCAAGACCACCAGCGAGCTTGCGACCTCCTATATGGCGCCTGAGACCCTGAAAGCCATGGAGCACAATTATTTCACGCCGGGCAATTATTTTTACAACGGCGTGGGCCATGTGACCGTGCAGTACGAGAAGGTGCTGGCTATCGGCTATGAGGGAATCATTGCCGAGGCGCAGGGGTATCTGAATGAATGTAAGCCGGGAGACGCGGATTACGCGACCAGATCCCGTTTCCTGCAGGCGGTGATCATCAGCTGCGAGGCGGTGATTCGATACGCGGAGCGTTATGCGGCGCTGGCCAAAGAGATGGCGGCCAAAGAAAGCGATTCCGCACGCCAAAAAGAGCTTTTACAGATCGCGGCCAACTGTACGAACGTGCCGCGAAAGGGAGCGACCTCCTTTTGGGAGGCCTGCCAGAGCTTCTGGTTTGTGCAGCAGCTTTTGCAGATCGAGTCCAGCGGGCATTCCATTTCCCCGGGGCGCTTTGACCAGTACATGTATCCTTATTACAAAAAAGACCTGGACAGCGGCGCGATTACCCGGGAAGCGGCGCAGGAGCTGATCGACTGCATCTGGGTGAAATTAAATGACCTGAATAAATGCCGCGACGCGGTGAGCGCTGAGGGCTTTGCGGGCTACAGCCTGTTCCAGAATCTGATTGTTGGCGGCCAGGATAAAAACGGCCAGGATGTGACCAATGATCTGTCCTTCATGTGCATCAGCGCCTCCGCCCATGTGTTTTTGCCGCAGCCGTCTTTGTCCATCCGTGTGTGGAACGGTTCGCCGCACGCCCTTTTGGTGAAGGCGGCAAGTCTGACCAGGACGGGCATCGGCTTCCCTGCTTATTATAATGACGAGGTGATCATCCCCTCCCTGATGAGCCGGGGACTGACTCTGGAGGACGCCAGAGAGTATAATATCATCGGCTGCGTGGAGCCCCAGAAGGCGGGTAAGACCGAGGGCTGGCACGATGCCGCGTTCTTCAATATGTGCCGACCGCTGGAGACCGTATTTGAGAGCGGCTATGACAAGGGTGAGCTGGTGGGCGTGAAGACAAAGCCGGTGGAGGAGATGACCTCCTTTGATGAGTTTTACGACGCCTACAAGGAGCAGATGAATTATTTCATTTCTCTGCTGGTGAACGCGGACAACAGCATTGATGTGGCGCACGCCACGCTCTGTCCCCTTCCTTTTGAGTCCTGCATGGTGGATGACTGCATGAAGCGCGGCAAGGCCCTGCAGGAGGGCGGCGCGATTTATAATTTCACCGGCCCTCAGGGCTTCGGAATCGCCAACGTGGCGGACTCCTTATTCGCGGTGAAAAAGCTGATCTTCGAGGAAAAGAAGGTCACAATGGCGGAGTTAAAGCGGGCGCTGATGCTGAACTTCGGCAAGGGACTGGACGCGGACAGTATTAAAGATATTTCTCTGCGTATCATCGGCAGTCTGAAGGAGCAGGGCGTTCCGGTGGATGCAGCCGCGGCGGAGGGCATCGTGAAGCAGGTGCAGTCCGCGAAGATTTCCGAAGAGGATCAGAAGCGCTTTGATGAAATACTGGAGCTGATCGCGGAAGTACCGAAGTTTGGCAATGACGATCCGGAGGTGGACGCCATGGCCAGAGACGCGGCCTATGTCTACACAAGGACTCTTCCGGAATATCGAAATCCAAGGGGAGGCGTTTTTCAGGCGGGACTGTATCCGGTATCGGCCAATGTGCCGCTGGGCGCCCAGACCGGAGCCACACCGGACGGCAGACTTGCCCACACCCCGGTGGCGGATGGTGTATCGCCCTCCGCGGGCAAGGACGTCCACGGACCAACCGCGACGGCCAACTCCGTGTCCAGACTGGACCATGGCATCGCCTCCAACGGGACACTTTTAAATCAGAAATTCCACCCCACCGCCTTAAGCGGCGAGAAGGGGTTAGACAATTTTGTGGCGCTGATCCGCACCTATTTTGACCAGAAGGGCAGCCACATGCAGTTTAACGTGGTGGATCGGGACACGCTCCTGGACGCTCAGAAGCATCCGGAGAAGTACGCGCACCTGGTTGTCCGCGTGGCGGGCTACAGCGCTTTGTTTACCACGCTGTCGAAGTCTTTGCAGGATGACATTATCCGCAGGACGGAGCAGGGGTTCTAGATGCGGCGGGAGCCCAAAATCGTGCGGCTGATTTGCCGCGGTGGAAGGAAGGGTTTGGAGAATGGACGACTATCTGCAGACAAAAGGCCGGATTTTTGACATCCAGCGCTATTCCATCCATGACGGCGACGGAATCCGGACCATTGTGTTCCTGAAGGGCTGTGTGCTCCGCTGCCGATGGTGCTGTAATCCGGAGTCCCAGGAATACGCCGTCCAGACCATGATGGTGCAGGGAAAGCCGAAGATCATCGGCCGGGATGTGACAGTGGAAGAGGCCATGCAGGAGGTGGAAAAGGACCGGGGTTATTACCGCAGAAGCGGCGGCGGCCTGACCTTGTCCGGCGGAGAGAGCCTTTGCCAGCCGGCTTTTGCCAGGGATCTGCTGCACGCGGCGAAGGCGGTGGGGATTCCAACGGCCATGGAGAGCATGGCCTGCGCGAAGTATGAGGTGATTGAAAGCATTCTACCTTATCTGGATCAGTATCTGATGGATATCAAGCATATGAATCCCCGCAAGCACAAGGAATTTACCGGGCGCGGCAACGAGCTGATGCTGGAGAATGCCAGAAGGGTGGCGGAGAGCGGACAGACGAGGCTTTCCATCCGGGTGCCCGTGATACCCACCTTCAATGATACGCCGGAGGAAATCCGGGACATTGCCCGCTTTGCGGACAGGCTGCCGGGGGTGGAGCGCATTCATCTGCTGCCGTATCACAGGCTGGGACAGGACAAGTACGAGGGCCTGGGCCGGGAGTACACGATGAAGGAGATTCTGCCGCCAACGAATGAGCATATGGAGATGTTGAAAAAGACGGTGGAGAATAACAGCAGTCTGGTGTGCCAGATCGGAGGGTGACTCGCTCAACAGTTTACGCGTCTTCGCACTCTGTTGCACCAAAGCGTTGCCGGTAGTTATGGAGAAAAGCATGGTTATATTTGATAAAGACGCAGAAAACGAAAAACAGCGTATTGTACAGGAGCTGGTGCCGGGCCGCCAGATCACCCTGGCGCACATCATCGCGAATCCGGACCCGATTTTGTATGAGAAGCTGGGGCTGGACCCGAGAGTGGAGTATGTGAAATCGGCTATCGGAGTTCTGACAGTTTCCCCGGCGGAGACGGCGATCATCATGGCGGATATCGCGGCCAAGTCCTCCGGCGCGGAGCTGGGCTTTGTGGACAGATTCAGCGGGTCTTTGATCATTACCGGGTCGGTTTCCGAGGTGGAAGCGGCTGTGAAGGCTATTCTGGCCTATGTGCAGGATGTGCTGGGATACACGGTCTGCCCGATCACGAAGACATGAGAGCGGCGGAATGAAAAAGATTATTTTCATGGGACGCAGCGAATGCGGCAAGACAACGCTGACGCAGGCCCTTCGCGGCAATACTATCACGTAACACAAGACACAGTACATTAACAATTTTGATGTGTTTATCGACACGCCGGGAGAATATTTACAGACCCATGTGCTGGGGCACGCGCTGGCTCTTTACACTTATGAGGCGCAGATTGTGGGACTTCTGCTGGCGGCCACCGAGCCCTTTTCCCTGTATCCGCCCAACGTGACGTGCATGTGCAACCGGGAGGTGATCGGCATTGTGACCAAAATCGACGTCCCGGGCGCGAACCCTGAGCGGAGCGCGAAGTGGCTGAGGCTGGCGGGCTGCAAAAAGATTTTCTATGTGGACTCGAAGGCCGGGGAAGGCGTGGCGGAGCTTTTGGAGTATCTGCGGGAGGACGGAGACGTGCTGCCGTGGGAGGAGGATGCGGGTAAATCGTTCAACGTATCGTCTGTTTCCGAAGCCGGTCAGCATTGCCCGGTAAAACAGTAACAGGCAGCAAATCAATCAGTAAAGGCAACAAATCAATATTTCACATAAAAACATTACCTAATTATTTCAAGGAGGAACCAGAAAAATGGTAAATGAGTACGAACTGAAACAGCAGATCTGCGACATCGGCAAGCGTATCTACAACAGAAACATGGTAGCTGCCAATGACGGCAATATTTCCGTCAAGCTGAATGACCATGAGTTCCTGTGCACTCCCACCGGTGTGTCCAAGGGCTTTATGACCCCGGAATTTATCTGCAAGGTGGATGAGAAGGGCAATGTGATCCAGGCCAACCGCGGCTTCAAGCCCTCTTCCGAGATCAAGATGCACATGAGAGTCTATGAGAAGAGACCGGACGTGGGTGCTGTGGTGCACGCGCATCCCACTTTTGCGACGGCTTTTGCTATTGCCGGCATCCCGCTGACTCAGCCCATCATGCCGGAGGCAGTGATCTCTTTGGGCTGTGTTCCGATTGCTGAGTACGGTACACCCTCCACCATGGAGATTCCGGACAATCTGGAGAAATATCTTCCCTATTATGACGCGGTGCTGCTGGAGAGCCACGGCACGCTGACCTGGTCCACTGACCTGACCGCGGCGTATTACAAAACCGAGTCCGTGGAGTTCTATGCCGAGCTTCTTTACAAGGCAAAGCAGCTGGGTGGCCCGAAGGAATTTGACAAGGCGACTGTGGAGAAGCTGTATGAGATCCGCAGAAAGTTCGGCATGCCGGGCAAGCATCCGGCTAATCTGTGCCTGAACAAGGACGGCGTCAACTGCCATAACTGCGGCGGAGCCTGCTCTTCCTCCAATGTGGGCGCGGTCACCGGCTCGGTCAATAACGGAGCGAAGGACGTCAGCCCTGAGGTGGTGGCGGAGATCACCAAGCAGGTACTGGCCCAGCTCGGAATGAAATAATGAGCGCAAGAGAGCCCGCCAGCCGCAATGAACAGGTGATTTCAGAAGTCATTCGCTCCGTTCTCGCGGAGAATGGCATTGGGAGCGCATCCGCTTCCCGGCTTACTCACCGGACATCAAATATCACTCTGGAAAGCGCAGAGCTTCTGATGAAAAGGGTGGAAGCGAAGGCTCGCGACATGGGAATGAAGGTGGTTACCGCTGTGGCGGACGCCCATGGGAATCCGGTGGCGGTCAGATGCATGGACGGTGCGTTTGTGGGCAGCTACGATGTGGCTTTGAATAAAACCTACACCGTCATAGCATTTCAGATGTCCACGGAGGAGCTGGGGAAATTAAGCCAGCCGGGGCAGCCGCTTTACGGCATTCAGTATACCAACGGCGGCAGGATTGTGATTTTCGGCGGCGGCGTGCCTTTAAAGATGGATAACGCCATTGTCGGCGCTTTCGGGGTCAGCGGAGGAACAGCAGAACAGGATAATTACCTCGCGCGGTACTCGGAGGAGGTATTCGCGCAGATGGCGTCAGGAATTTGAGGCGGGTGATGCACAGCGGACGATTGTGCACATGGAGAACAGCAGTAATAACAGCACGGCAAAATGCCGTACAGACAGGAGTTCTGAATATGAACGAACAAATGGTAAATGACATCGTACAGGAGGTGCTGGCAAAGCTTCAGATCGCGGAAAGCCCCAGCGGCAAGCACGGTGTCTTCGTGGAGATGGAGGACGCCATTCAGGCCGCCAAGGCGGCTCAGAAGGTGGTTCGCAATCTGTCCATGGATCAGAGGGAAAAAATCATTTCCAACATTCGCAAGAAGACAAAGGAAAATGCCGAGACCATTGCCCGCATGGGCGTTGAGGAGACCGGCATGGGCAATGTGGGCGACAAAATTTTAAAGCATCTTCTGGTAGCGGAGAAAACGCCGGGAACAGAGGATATCACGACGACAGCCTGGTCCGGCGACAGAGGGCTGACGCTTCTGGAGATGGGACCCTTTGGCGTCATCGGCGCCATCACCCCGTCCACCAACCCCAGCGAGACAGTCATCTGCAATTCCATCGGCATGATTGCCGGCGGCAATACTGTGGTGTTTAACCCTCATCCGCAGGCGGTAAAGACTACCATCTTCGCCATCAATATGATCAATGAGGCTTCCATCGAGGCGGGCGGCCCGGACAACGTGGCCTGCACCGTGGAGAAGCCCACGGTAGCTACCAGCAATTACATGATGAAGCACAAGGACATCCAGCTTCTGGTAGCGACCGGTGGTACCGGCGTGGTGACAACCGTTCTTTCCAGCGGCAAGAAGGGCATCGGCGCAGGAGCCGGAAACCCGCCCGCGCTGGTGGATGAGACGGCGGATATCCGCAAGGCGGCCCAGGACATCGTCAATGGCTGCACCTTTGACAATAATCTTCCCTGCATCGCGGAGAAGGAGGTTGTGGCAGTTTCCTCCATTCTGGATGAGCTGATGCATTACATGCTCACCGAGCAGGGCTGTTATCTGGCCTCCAAAGAGGAGCAGGATAAGCTGGCAAAGACCGTGATCACGGAAAAGGGCGCTTTAAACCGTAAGTGCGTGGGCAGATCCGCGAAGGTGCTGCTTTCCATGATCGGCGTGGAGGTGCCGGACAACATCCGCTGCATTATTTTCGAAGGGGAAAAGGAGCATCCGCTGATTACCACTGAGCTGATGATGCCCATTCTGGGAATTGTCAGGGCGAAGGACTTTGACGATGCGGTGGAAAAGGCTGGCTGGCTGGAGCACGGCAACCGTCATTCCGCCCATATTCATTCCAAGAATGTGGACAATATCACCAAGTATGCCAAGGCCATCGACACCGCCATCCTGGTGAAGAACGGGCCCTCCTACGCGGCGCTGGGCTTCGGAGGTGAGGGCTACGCTACCTTCACCATCGCCAGCCGCACCGGCGAGGGACTGACCAGCGCGAAGAGCTTTACCAAGTGCAGACGCTGTGTAATGACTGACAGTCTGTGTATCAGATAGCGACGGTTCTTAGGCGGCCTGGAAGACCTGGACAGACTCTTCAAGCTTGCTTGTAAGAGGATGGTCAAGGATTACAAGCTGTGAACAGGAGACTTGGATTAAAAATAGAAAGGACCAAAAAATGGATCTGAATAATGTAAATGTAGAAGATATTGTCAGACAGGTTCTTCTGAGCATGGAGGGAAAAGGCGTCAGCACCGGCGCCGCGGCCGCGGGAAGCGGCAGCGCAGTCGGCCAGCCCATTCCGAAGACCGCTCATGTGGCAGTCCTGACAGCGTTGGAGCACTTTGACGTGAAGGAATATCCCATCCCGCCGGTAGGGGATGACGATATCCTGGTGAAGGTGGAGGGCTGCGGCGTCTGCGGCACCGACGCTCACGAGTTTAAGAAAGATCCCTTCTCCCTGATTCCCGTGGCGCTCGGCCATGAGGGTACCGGCGAGATCGTGAAAATGGGCAAAAATGTGAAGAAGGACAGCGCCGGCAAGGATCTGCACATTGGCGACAAGGTCGTCACCTGCATGATTTTCAAGGATGACCCGGAGATCACCATGTATGATCTGAACAGACAGAACGTGGGCGGCGCCGATGTATACGGCCTTCTGCCGGATGATGATTACCATCTGAACGGCTGGTTCTCCGATTATATTTTCATCAGAGGAGGCTCCACCGTATTCAATGTCAGCGACCTGGATCTGTATTCCAGAGTCCTGATTGAGCCCTGCGCGGTTCTGGTGCACGCAGTAGAGCGGGCGAAATCTACCAATATTCTGCGGTTTAACTCCAGAGTGGTGGTACAGGGCTGCGGCCCCATCGGCTTAATCTGCATCGCGGTTTTAAAGACCATGGGCGTCCAGCAGATCGTCGCTGTGGACGGCGAGCAGAAGAGACTGGACTTTGCGAGGAAGATGGGAGCCACCGGCACCGTGAATTTCAAGGATCACAAGGGTATCGAGGCTCTTTCGGGCGCTGTTGCCAATGAGTTTGGCGGACATCTGGCGGACTTTGCCTTCCAGTGCACGGGTTCTCCCGGAGGCCACTCCAACATTTACAAGTTTATCCGCAATGGCGGCGGGCTGTGTGAGCTGGGCTTCTTTGTCAACGGCGGCGACGCTACCATCAATCCGCATTTTGATATCTGCTCCAAGGAGATCACCACGGTGGGCAGCTGGGTTTACACCCTGAGAGATTACGCCACTACCTTTGAGTTCCTGAAGGGCGCGAAGAAGATCGGCCTTCCCATGGATGAACTGATCACCCATACCTTCCCGCTGGATCAGATCAACGAGGCTTTGAAGACAAACTTGACCTTGCAGGGCCTGAAGAGCGCGATGATCAAGAAATAACTGCGGACAGGGTCCATCGGCGTTTTTATGGAAAAAATAAAGAACGCCGATCAAAAGGCAAATGATCGTTACGGGAGGAATCCAACGTGAATCAAGCAGTCGGAATTCTGGAGGTGTACGGCCTGGTCTGCGCTTTTATGGCGGCGGACGCCGGGTGTAAGGCAGCCAGCGTGACTTTGGAAAACTTTGATAAAAATAAACCTGCCAACGCCGATTCCCTTCCGGTGCCGCTGCTGGTGACCATCAAGTTCCGCGGCAGTATTTCTGATGTGGAGGCTGCCATGGAGGCCGGAATTGAGATGGCAAAGACGGTGTCAGGGGTGGTGCAGCATTATATTATCCCCAATCCCACGGATGATACCTGTAAAATGCTGAAGCTCAGCGGCTTTGACAAGGTGTAATTAGGAGAACGAAGATATAAGGAGGACATGACAATGACAAAGGAAGCATTGGGAATGATCGAGACCAGAGGCCTGACCGCGGCGATTGAGGCCGCGGACGCTATGACCAAGGCCGCGGAGGTGACTCTGATCGGCACGGAGAAGATCGGTTCCGGACTGGTAACCGTGATGGTTCGCGGCGATGTGGGCGCGGTGAAGGCGGCGGTGGAAGCCGGTGCAGTGAAGGCCTCACAGCTGGGAGAGCTGTTCGCGACACATGTGATCCCAAGACCTCATGAGGATGTGGAGTCCATCTTACCGAAGATCTGATGATACAGGGGACAAAAAGGTCATAAACGGATGTTTGCATCCGTGTATCACAGCAACGGAGGAAGAACAATGGGAAGCTCATATGGCCTGATTGAAGTGTCCGGTGTGGCGGCGGCCATGGATGCGCTGGATATCATGTGCAAAACCGCGGAGGTGGAGCTGGTAACCTGGGAGCGCAAAATGGGCGGAAGGCTGGTGACACTGGTGGTGCAGGGCGAGGTCGCGGCTGTCACACAGGCTGTGGATACCGCCTGCGCACAGTGTATCAAAAAGCCGGTATCCCATGGTGTGATCGCCAATCCCCATTCAGAGATCGTGCGTCTGGCGCATGTAAGCGCGAGCAGATTCAGAAAGGATATGACACTCTGAATTCCGCCCAAACAGCGGGCTTAAGAACGGCGCTTTCAGACGAAGGAGGGTCCGAATGGCAGAAGAACCAAAACCGGAAAAGAAAGTAACCGCGCAGGGAAGAACCCGCACGGCGAAAACAGCAGGTGCGGCAAAGAAGGCCGCGCAGGCTGAAAATAAAGCAACTAATCAAATTCAGGATAGCACAGACAAAGAGTCTGTCACAAGAAAGGAGAAACAAACAATGGCACAGGAAGCATTAGGAATGGTAGAGACCAGAGGACTGGTAGCGGCGATCGAGGCGGCGGACGCAATGTGCAAATCCGCGAATGTGAAGCTGATCGGCACAGAGAAGATTGGTTCCGGACTGGTAACTGTAATGGTTCGCGGAGACGTAGGCGCGGTGAAGAGCTCTGTGGAGAGCGGCGCGGCTGCGGCCGGCAAGCTGGGCGAGCTGATCGCTACTCATGTCATCCCCAGGCCCCACAACGATGTGGAGATGATTCTGCCGTCTGTAAAGGCTTAATCAATTTTTACATACGGGGAAGGACAGGACGTAGGCGCTTTTTTCAGAAAAAGAAAGCGGCGGCTGGTGTATATCAGGGCATTTTGTATGTCCTGATATGCATATGGCCGGTATTTGAGCGATGAAAAGTGTAAAGCATGGCTGTCGGGAATAAATGAAGATTCACACCCACAGAGTGTTCTCTGCGCAGATATCTGAATTTATGTCCATTGTATCATGCACCAGAAGATTAACGCGAAGGTGAATGCCCACAGGTGTTATTACTGACGCCGCGGGGCACAAAAACAGGTGACGACTTTGGAAGCAAGAGAGATTGAGATGATCACAAAAGCGGTGCTTGCCGCGATCGAAAAAAACAGGCCTAATGAAAAAGGATACGTGGTACCTGTCGGCGTATCCGCCAGGCATGTTCACCTGACTCAGGAGCATGTGGAGGTGCTGTTTGGGAAGGGCTATCAATTAACGAAAAAGAAGGATTTGATGGGCGGGCAGTTCGCGGCCAACGAGACCGTGACGCTGGTCGGCATCAAGCTTAGAGCCATAGAAAATGTCAGAGTGCTGGGACCAGTGAGAAAGGCTTCGCAGGTGGAGGTTTCCGCTACGGACGCCGTGAAGCTGGGCATCAAGGCGCCGATCCGGGAGTCCGGCAATATCGCGGGGAGCTCCCCCATTGCCATCGTAGGGCCCAAGGGGGCGCTGTATCTGGAGGAAGGCTGCATTGTGGCCATGCGCCATATCCACATGACTCCCGCGGACGCTCAGGCGGCGGGCGTGCATGACGGCGATATCGTGTCTGTGAAAGCGGAGAATGAGAGAGGCACGATTTTTAATCAGGTAAAGATCCGCGTCAGCCCGACTTTTACGCTGGAGATGCATATCGATACGGACGAGGCCAACGCCAGCAAAATTAAGACCGGCGATACGGTGACGATTATCAAACAGTAAGAGGATATTATTCGCGGACATTCCCTTATATGTGAGAAAATGTCCGGCAGGCTGACCAGTGCAGCGTCTCAATCATTTTTTAATAAAAATTATGATTGAGACGGTACACAAGCTGCGAATAGTACCATTGGAGAAACAGTATGCTGATAGGAAAAGTGACAGGCAGTATCGTCTCCACCCGCAAAAATGAGAACCTGGTGGGCAATAAATTCATGATTATTGAGCCGGTTCCCAGCATGAAGGGGAATGGGGGAAATCTGATCGCCATTGACAATATTGGCGCAGGCATTGGAGAATATGTGCTGGTGGCCCGCGGCAGTGCCGCCCGGATTGGCTGCGGCATGGAGGATTCGCCCATCGATGCAGCAATTGTGGGTATCATCGATGACCCCACAGGGCTGGAATAGGACGGCTTTTGGAAAGCGGCCGGTTGTGTGAGCGGGCGTTCGGATGATGGAATTTTTGACCCCAGGAAGAGATAACTTTCCGGGTGAATGGAATTTGAAGAGATGACTGTAGAAGAGTTAAGCGGGATTATAAAAGAAAACGGCGTGGTGGGCGCCGGCGGCGCCGGATTTCCCACTTATATGAAAATCGATAAGCGGGCCAACACCATTCTGATGAACTGCGCGGAATGCGAGCCCCTCTTAAAGCTGCACAGACAGTTGCTAAAGGAGCATGCCAGAGAGATTGTCAGGACCTTTGCCCTGATTGCGGACATTGTGGAGGCGGATGAGGCCATCATCGGCATTAAGGAGGAATATCAGAGCACCATTGAGGCTCTGGGGCAGTTCCTTCCTGAGTATCCGAAGGTGAGGCTGAAGCTTTTGCCGGGCGCTTATCCCATGGGAGATGAGATCGTGCTGATCTACGAGGCCACCGGGAGGGTAATTTCGCCGGGAGGCCTGCCCATCGAGGCGGGGGTGATCGTCTTCAACGTGGAAACGGTTTATAATATTTACCGCGCGCTGGAGAAAAAGACGCCTGTGGTGGACAAGGTGGTCACCGTGGTCGGCGAGGTGAAAAATCCCGTTACAGTCCGCGTGCCGCTGGGGACGTCTTTAATAGAGGTGGTTTCCATGGCGGGCGGAGAGACAGGCGGGGATCTGGTTTAACTGGTGGGGGGCCCCATGCTGGGCAATTTCGGCAGGCCCGAAAACCCGGTGACCAGGACGACCAACGCCGTTTTAGTGCTTCCGAAGGATCATCAGATTATTTTAAAAAAGACCATGCCCGCGTCTATCGGCATGAAGCGGGCAGCGGCCTCCTGCTGTCAGTGTGAGACCTGTACTGACTTGTGCCCCCGCCACAATCTGGGGCACCCGATTGAGCCCCACCGCTTTATGAGAGCCTTCAGCAATCACGATTACGGTGATCTGGACGCCTATCTGAATCTGTTTTTCTGCTCCAGCTGCGGCCTGTGCGTGATGTTTTCCTGCCCCCAGGGGCTGTCCCCGAGGACGCTGATCGCGGACTGCAAGGATGGTTTACGCAAGGCCGGCATCAAGGCACCGAAGGGTATCGTTCCTGCGCCTGTGCAGGAGTCCAGAGAGTACCGCAGAGTACCGGAGAATCGTCTGGAGGCCCGCCTTGGCCTGACCAAATATGACGCTCCGGCGCCCCTGGATGATCATGTTCGCCCGGTAAAACGGGTGAGAGAGCTTTTCTCCCAGCATATCGGCGCTCCCGCGGTCTGCGCGGTGAAGAAAGGTGATAAGGTTACAAGAGGACAGAAGGTCGCGGAGGCGGCCGCGGGCCTGAGCGTGCCTGTGCATGCGTCCATCTGCGGAACTGTGACGGATATCACGGACAAATATGTGGAAATTACGGCATAAAAGAGGTTGGTAAGTATGGCAAAAGCAATTGGAATGATAGAATTTAAGACAGTATCCTCCGGCGTGACGGCCGCGGACACCATGGTCAAGACTGCGGCGGTGGAGCTGCTGGAGGCGCAGGTGGTCTGCCCCGGCAAGTACATCGCGTTAATCACCGGCGAGCTGAGCGCGGTGAGAAGCGCCGTGGACGCGGCAAAGACAGTCGCGGAGGAGCATTTCATTGACAGCTTTGTGCTGGGCAATCCCCACGAAAGTATTTTCCCGGCCATTTACGGAACCACCCATGTGGAGAATATCAGCGCCCTGGGGATTCTGGAAACCTATGACGCCGCCTCCATCATTGTGGCCGCTGATGAGGCAGCCAAAACCGCCATTGTGGACCTGATTGAGCTTCGCATCGCCAAGGGCATGTGCGGCAAATCCTACCTCTACCTGACCGGAGAGGTGGCGGCGGTCCAGTCCTCCATCGAGAGGGCCAAAGCCGCTGTGGCGGGAAACGGCATGTATCTGGATTCCTCGGTCATCGCCCATCCGGACGCCCAGCTGTGCAGGACGATTTTGTAGAATGCTTCTTTTATACGATGAGTGGCTATAGAGTATGGAGTGGTGAGGATTGTATTTTGCTTTGTAATATATTGGGCTGAGTATCTGATTTTACAGTGAGAATAACGAATGAAAAAACAAAAGGGCGGTTTCCTGAAAAGCGGAGGGAATCGCCTTTTTTGTATAAGAGGCGGTGGTTTCAAAGATATCGCTGATTTTTGTGGAAGTTTGGCGTCTTTTTGCCTGCCTGGATAAGATAAATATGAAGTGTTGAGCGGAAAATGCAATAATTTGGGGAGAATACCGTTTTGCAGCCTTTATCGTATGATGGCGGAGATATTACAGCGATATTGGACACCAGTAACGGCAAAAATGCCAAAGAAAAGATGAATAACAAATGGATTTATTGCCGATAATGTGATATATTTATATCTGTAATTCATGTGTTTTCTGCCTGAACCGATAACGGAGGAGAGTATATGCGGTATCTTTCGGTTGCTGAAACAGCGAAGAGATGGAATATATCAGAGCGCAGCGTGCGAAACTATTGTGCTCATGGAAGGGTCACCGGCGCATTTCTGACCGGCAAGACCTGGCATATTCCAGAGAGCGCCCAAAAGCCGGAGCGTTCCAACAGAAAAAAAGAACAGCCCGTTACCCTGCTGGCTATCCTTCAGGAAGAGAAAGCGGGTAAGCGCTCCGGCGGTATTTATCATAAGACACAGATTGATTTAACCTATAATTCAAACCACATGGAAGGCAGCCGGCTGACGCATGAGCAGACCAGATATATCTTTGAGACAAATACTGTTGGTGTGGAAAATGAAGTCCTGAATGTGGATGATGTGATTGAAACAGCAAATCATTTCCGCTGTATTGATATGATTATCGATCATGCCAGGGCGGCATTGGCAGAGAAGCTTATAAAGGACCTTCATCTGACGCTGAAAAACGGAACCAGCGATTCCGGGAAAGACTGGTTTGCTGTTGGCGATTATAAGAGATATCCGAATGAGGTTGGCGGCATGGAAACGGCTCTTCCGGAGGAAGTGGCCGATGCAATGAAAGCATTGCTGGCAGGATACAACGTAAAAGGAGAAAAGAACCTTGAAGATATCCTGGATTTTCATGTGAAATTTGAGCGGATTCATCCCTTTCAGGACGGCAACGGCCGCGTGGGCAGGCTGATTATGTTTAAGGAATGCCTGAAATATAATATCGTTCCGTTTATTATCGATGACGACCTGAAGCTGTTTTACTATCGGGGTATAAAGGAATGGAATAATGAGAAAGGCTATCTTACAGATACCTGTCTGGCCGCACAGGATAAATATAAAGCGTATCTGGATTATTTCAGAATCCGGTATTAGGCAGTTTCTTTTCAAAAAAACATATGGCCTGCTGATTTCAACTTTTACATCGATTAAAGCAGGAAATAAGCTAC
>JAJQCU010000400.1 GCA_021202575.1 Lachnospiraceae bacterium | reverse complement strand
CCTCACGGGTAATGCGCTCTTTTTCCAGCAAAAGCGCCGCGCAGCTGTGCAGGATGTCCTCGTGCTGCAGGATGATCTCCTTTGCTTTTGAATAGCACTCCCTGACAATATCGCGGACCTCCTCATCAATGGCATTCGCCGTCTCCTCGCCGTAGGGCTTGGCCTGGGCAAAATCCCGTCCCAGAAAGACCTCCTGGCCGTCATCGTAACTGATCAGCCCCAGCTTCTCACTCATGCCGAAACGGGTGACCATGCTGCGGGCCCGCTGAGTCGCGTGCTTAATGTCGCTGGACGCTCCCGTAGTGATATCGCCAAAAATAATTTCTTCCGCGATGCGTCCGCCCAAAGATACCATGATATCCTGCTCCATCTTGCTTTTGGTCCAGAACATCTCATCCTTCTCCGGCAGGGGCATGGTGTAGCCCGCGGCCCCAACTCCCGTGGGAATGATGGAAACGGTGTACACCGGGTCCATATCCGGCAGCACATGAAATAAAATCGCGTGCCCGGTCTCGTGATAAGCGGTGATTTTCTTTTCCTTATCGGAGATCACCCGGCTTCTCTTCTCCGCCCCTATGCCGGTCTTGATGAACGCCGCCTGAATGTCCGCGCTGGTGATATAGGGGTGATTTTCCATGGCAGCCATGATGGCCGCCTCATTTAACAGATTCTCCAGATCCGCGCCGGTAAAGCCCGCGGTGGTGCGAGCCACCTGCTTTAAATCCACATCGTCCCCCAGAGGCTTATTTCTGGCGTGAACCCTCAGGATATCCTCCCTGCCGCCCACATCCGGCCTGCTGACAGCAATCTTGCGGTCAAAGCGCCCCGGGCGCATGATAGCCGGGTCCAGAATATCCACCCGGTTGGTGGCCGCCATCACGATAATGCCGGTGTTGGCCGTGAAGCCATCCATCTCCACCAGAAGCTGGTTTAAGGTCTGCTCCCGCTCATCATGGCCGCCGCCCATGCCGGTGCCCCGCTTTCTGGCCACCGCGTCGATCTCATCGATAAAGACAATGCAGGGAGAGTTCTTTTTGGCGTTTTCAAATAAATCCCGGACGCGGGAGGCGCCCACGCCCACAAACATTTCCATAAAATCCGAGCCGGATACGGTAAAAAACGGCACCCCCGCCTCTCCGGCGATGGCCTTGGCCAGCATGGTCTTGCCTGTGCCCGGAGGCCCCTCCAGCAGCACGCCCTTGGGAATGCGGGCGCCCAGCGCCGTAAATTTCGCGGGCTCCTTCAGGAAGGCAATAATTTCTTCCAGATCCGCCTTTTCCTCCTTCAGTCCCGCCACATCCTTTAAGGTGATGGGGCTGTCAGTGGTCATCTGGGCCCGGCTGCGGCCGAAATTCATCATTCTGTTGTTGGCGCTGCCTCCGCCGTTCTGCTGATTGGTCAGCATCATGATAAACAGCATGGCCAATGCCGCGACAATCAATAGTGGCAGCATATTATTGAGGAACCAGCTCTCCTCGGGTACGGCGTCCACATACACCGTGACGTCGGAAATCTCCCTGATTTCCTCCTCAATTGTCTCCACATTGGTCACATTGACCGTATAGGTGCTTCCGTCCGTCAGCACTGCCTCAACGGTTCCCGTAGGAATATCCCTGCTCTGCGAGATCGTGACATAGGATACTGTCTGCGCGCTTAAATCCGCGAACAGCTCATCTTTTGTGCGGCTGACCGACGTGGTCGTTGAATTGCCGGCGGAAATCAGAGCCATCAGCAGAAGCCCCATCGCCAGTAAATACAGGACCACGCCGCTCACGCTTCTGTTTTTGTTCAAAATATCGTCCTCTCTTTAAATGATCATTCTATTCAAACCGGACAATCCCCACATAAGGAAGATTGCGGTATCTCTGGGCATAATCCAGGCCATAGCCCACTACAAACTCATCCGGAATCTGAAAGCCTGTGTAATCCACCGTCACCGGTTTCCTGCGCCTCTCCGGCTTGTCCAGCAAAGTACACAGCCGCAGGGATGAGGGCTTCCTGTCCGCCAGCATCTCAATCATATAGCTTAAGGTATTGCCGGAATCGATGATGTCCTCCACAATCAGCACATCCCTGCTCATGATCGGCTCGTCCAGATCCTTGGTGATTTTCACCACGCCGCTGGATTTGGTGGCGTTTCCATAGCTGGATACGCACATGAAATCCATGGTCACCGGAACGGTGATATGCTTCGCCAGCTCGCACATAAAAAAGACGCCGCCCTTCAGGGTACAGACCAGGTGCAGCTCCTTCCCGGCATAATCTTTGCTGATCTGCTCCGCCATCTCCCGGATTCTTTGTCTGACCCGCTCCTCGGGAATCATCACTTCAATCCTCTCCGCCATTCGCTTTTTCCTCCAAATGTACTTCCAGTATCCTTTTTGTCTCCCCGGTAACTCTGTACGCCATGCTGATGCGGTGCCCGATCACCCACAGAATATGAGAGCCGTCCGCCAGAAGCCACAGCCTCTCCCTGCAATCTCTGGGAATCTTCTCATTGACCAGATAGTCCTGCAGGCTTTTTGAGCTGCCATCCGCCCTGACCACAAGATAGTCTCCCGGACGTCTGTGGCGCAGCAGCAGATGATCATTGATTTTATCACAATCAAACCATTTCGTACTCTCAGTTTGAGGAAGATT
>JAJQCU010000128.1 GCA_021202575.1 Lachnospiraceae bacterium | reverse complement strand
GGATAAAGGAGAGGCCCTTCTCATCTGGATATATCCCGATTCTGCTCATGCCGGTATCCACCTTGATATGGATTTTCGCTGTCTTTCCCGTCCTGAGGGCGGCTGAGGATAATTCCTCCAGGGTATCCTCCCTGAAAACCGCGGGCCGGATTTCCAGCTCAAGCATCTCCTCATAGCAGTAAGGAAAGGTGTAGCCCAAAATCAGAATCGGTTTGGCAGCCCCGCTCTCCCGCAGGGCTTTCGCTTCCTCAAAGGCGGCCACCGCGTAACCTCCCACGCTCTCCTTTGTCTCCCCAAGCCGGGCAATGGGGATCGCGCCATGGCCGGAGCCGTCAGTCTTGATCACCAGAATGAGCCTGCTTTTACGCCCAATATGCTCATACATGGCGTCGATATTGTGCTCCAGGGCATCCAGGTCGATTCCGACATAGCCCCGGTCAAACTGTCTCATATAGTCTTCCATATTTTTCTTAAAAAATTATTCAATATAATCAGGTCGGCTGCGAATTGTATTTTGCCAGATTATAGGAGAGCTTCATCAGACTGTCCGAAAGGTGCACATTCTCCACCTGGATTCCCTCCGGCACATTCAGATCCACATGGGCGAAATTCCAGATAGCCTTGACGCCGTTTTTTACCAGCATATCAGCCCCCTCCACCGCGCTCTCGTTCGGAATGGTCAGCACAGCGATGTCCACCTGGTACTCCAGGATAAAGCTTTCCACCGCCTCCATGGGCTGCACGGTCAGCCTACTGACCTTCCTGCCGTATAAAGCCGGATTGCAGTCAAAGATTCCCTTGAAAAGAAAGCCCCGCTTCTCAAAATTCAGATAATTGGCCAGAGCCTGCCCGAGATTCCCCGCACCGATGATAATCAGGTGGTGCTCCACGTTCAGGCCCAGAATATTGCCGATCTCCTGATACAGATACTCCACATTATAGCCATATCCCTGCTGGCCGAAGCCGCCGAAATTATTCAGGTCCTGCCTGATCTGGGACGCTGTCACCTTCATCAGACTGCTCAGCTCCTGCGAGGAAATCCTCTGCACCCCGTTGTCCTTCAGTTCTCCCAGATATCGAAAATATCTTGGCAACCTGCCGATTACCGCCTGAGATATTTCCTTCTCCATTCTATGACCTCCTACGTCAAAAACTTTGTTTATTATACGTCATTTCCGGGTTGTCCGCAAGATGAATCGATTTTTTTCACAAACTTCGCTATGAATAGGTAAACAACCGCCATGCCCACAAAAAAGGGGGAGCCGCCCAGGCTCCCCGCACATATGTCCGCTGTTTTCATTCTTCCCCTTCCATCCACCTTTTTTCCTCCAGGTACATCTCGTAGGCGTCCTTATCCTCCGCAGCCTCCGCCGGATTCCAGGATGGATTAAGCTTCTGAGTGACAGAAATCACCTCGTCAATCTTTATCATGTCCGCAACATGTTTCAGAGCCTCATTCGCCAGCTGAGGGGACTCTTCCATCAAACCCTTCATAAATTCCATGGTAATCTCCTCAATGCTATCGGAATCCAGATCATCATCGGAGTCGTCATCAGAATCAACGTCCCAAGAATCGTCATCCCAGACATCCTCGTCACCAAAATCATCATCCCCGATATCCTCATCCCCGAAATCATCCCCAAGCTCTGAATCCTCGAGCCATTCCTCAGCCCACACGTTCAAAATCCTGTTAAATTCCTCCGACAGCCGCGCCTCATCCATTTCCTTAAGCTTTTCCTCGTACCCGGCGATCTGTTCTGCCAGCCACATCATCTGATCTTCAAACTGATTGTCCATCTCCCGTATCCTTTCAAAAATATCTGTCCACATAAAATACCATAAAACAGCCTTTATCGCAACCCATAAACGCGAAAAGCACAAAAAAGACACGCTGTCATTTAATGACAACTATGAAAAAGCAGGGGATTGTTGTCAAAAATAATCAAAGATACTCTGTACCGCATCTGTAATATTCATCCTGTCCATAGTCCCAATCTGTCCTGTCTTCTTATATCCGCGGACAGACAGATCCAGAAGCTTCAGCTTCTCACACTGGACATAGCCGCCCATTTCGCCATCTGAGACAAAGATGTGCAGTGGTCCCTCCGTGGACGCGGCAAGCAGCGGGCAGCCGATAATTTCACCGGACTCGTTAAAATAATCTCGACTGACAACAAGAACAGGGACCTGGATATATTCAATTTTAAGAATGTCTCCCTGCCAAGGATAATATCCCATTACCAGACCTCCCGGCCAACGGCCTCACCCCAGTCAAACTCTCCGTCCAGATTCAGCTGTCCATTAAACTCCTGCGCTCTTTCCTCCAGTGTTCTGTGTCTGAACTTCTTCTCCAGCATAATGACTCCCTTCGAAACTCTCATCTCCAGAATCTCGTTGAGATCAATTCCGGCTTCCAGCAGGGCTTCCTTTGGAATTCTCACTCCCTGACTGTTACCCCATTCTTTTACCTGTGTCTGCATTTGGACGCCTCCCCGGATGTATATCCGTAGTATATCCCTATTCTGAGATAACCGCAACCCTCGTTTGAAATTCTGATCTGAAAAAGTTGTCATTGCATTCCTATCCGGCCTCCTTTACTTTATATAGGCATGAAGAAGCCGATGCGTCACAGACAAAATCATTAAATTGTTAT
>JAJQCU010000205.1 GCA_021202575.1 Lachnospiraceae bacterium | reverse complement strand
CCCACATAAGCAATCTTAGCCCTGTAAGGGGCGGGAAAGCACGCGAAGCGGGCGGAATTGCGCATGTGAGGCACCTGTAGGGCGTTTCGTACACCGTAAGGCGTCCTGTGAAGGAGAGGGAAGCGGCTGTGAATGGCAACAACAAAGGGGGATTTGGGCATGAAAAGAAAAGAGAGCGCTTTTGAGAGCGCCGCGGAGCGTCTGCCGGAGTACGGACAGCAGAAGCTGCTGCTCTGCGCGGATTCCTATCGGAATATCGCCAGAGTGATCATGAATTTTCCGCCGCAGGCCGATAACCGCGCGGTGGCGGACCGGGCGGACGCGCTGTATCACAGGCGGCTGCGCGAAAACCAGAATTTTATGGCGCGGCAGTTCCTCTCGCTTGCCGACCAGATTTCGAGGCTGGCGGACGAGAGCTACAGCTATATTTATTCCGGGGACACAAAATATAAGGAAATCGCCCGTTTGCTGAGGGCGGAGGATATTCTGGTCAGGCATATTTATTTTATGGAGGATGAAAATAAGGACGGGGTGGTGGAGGTCACCATGTGCAGCCGACAGGGCCGTGTCCCGGCCAGGGATGTGGCGGCCATGCTTGGGACATTTTATGATATGAGGCTGATTCCTTCCGCGAAAAGTCCTTATTTCATAGAAGAGGAATATCACAGCTTTACATTTGTGCAGGAGCCGGCTTATAATATTATCGTCGGACAGGCCGCGGCAACGCAGGACGGAGAGGATGTCAGCGGGGATGACGTGCTTGTCATGGAGGGCATCGACGGCCATGAGATTCTTTTGCTGGCGGACGGCGTTGGCAGCGGCGCCCAGGCTCTTGGCTGCAGCGAAAAAATCCTGGAGTTTATGGAGAAATTTCTTCTGGCCGGTTACAGCAAGGAGGAGGTGATCCAGCTTCTGAATGATCTGCTGATGCAGGAAGGGCAGGAAACCTGGATGTCCACGCTGGATGTATGTGACATCAATCTGTACCGGGGCTTCTGCGAGTGCTACAAGATCGGCGCTCCGGCGGGGTATCACAAGCGGCAGGATATGGTGGAACGGATTCAGGTCGCCAATCTTCCGCTGGGGGGCGTTGAGTCATTAAATCTGGACTCGGTGCGCATTCGCCTGGAGGATGGGGACTATATGATTCTGCTGGCGGACGGCGTGGTGGAGGGACTGCAGGAGGAGGAAAAGCTGGCGCGGCTGGAGGAATATATCAGCAGGCTGGATCTGATGAATCCCCGGGAGATGTCGAAGGCAATTCTGGACTACAGCATTCAGCTGCACAGGGGGAAGGCCGCGGACGATATGACAGTGGTGGCGGCCGGGATATGGAGAAATTGAAATGCTGCAATGTCCTGCCCGGGAAGGCATAAACGCCGCGCCCACGCTCTGTATGGCGGAGAAAAGAGAAGGACAAACAGAGGATAACGAGAGAGCTTACACTATGACACAAAAGGTATTGGATTTCGTCAGAAAGCAGCATATGCTTGCAAAAGGAGACAGGGTCCTGGTTGGCTTAAGCGGCGGCGGGGATTCTGTGGCGCTTCTGTATTTTCTTCTCAGCATTCAGCGGAAATATTCTCTTAAGCTTACGGCGGTTCATGTGAATCACGGGATCCGGCGGGAGGCCGGGGAGGATGAGGCCTTCTGCGAGCGGCTGTGCGGAAAGTGGGGAGTTCCCTTTGCGTGCCGCAGGATTGAGCCGGGAAAGCTGGCGCTGACGAAGGGAGCCGGGCTGGAGGAAGCGGCCCGTGCCGCAAGATATGAGCTTCTGGAGCAGTGCCGACAGGAGTATGGCTGTGACAGGATCGCTGTGGCTCACCATGCCAATGACAACGCGGAGACCATGCTGTTTCAGCTGTTTCGCGGCAGCGGCCCGAAGGGGCTGGCGGGCATTCCGGCGGTGCGGGAGTACATTATCCGGCCTTTTTTGTGTGTGAGCCGGGAGGAAATCAATCAATATCTGAGGGAGAATGGACTGGAACATGTGGAGGATTTAAGCAATCAGGATCTGAGCTATACCCGCAACCGGATCCGGGCCGGCGTCGTCCCTCTGGCGGAGGAAATCTGCGGGGGAGCGGTGGAGCACATGGGCCGGTGCGCCGGGCAGCTGAGGGATGTCTGGGAATATCTGAACGGGCAGGCGAAGGCGTTTCTGGGGCAGAACGCTGTCTTTGAAAAGACGGGCGTGACGATTTCCCTGGAGGAGCTGAAGGATCTTCCGGCCGCGCTGCAGCGGGAGGTGCTGATGGAGAGTATTGCCCGGGTTTGCGATACCAGAAAGGATATTTCCTTTATCAATATAGAAAATATCAGGGAGCTGCTGGGCAAGGATGGGCAGAAGGACTGTGAGCTCCCTTACGGGCTGACGGCACGCAAAAGCTATGACGGGCTCAGAATATATAAAGAGAATTCACGGCAGGAGGGCAGCGGCAATTCAGATAAAACCTGCCGGGCCGGGGGAGGAAATCGGAAGCCGGAGACCGGCGGTCGATGCTGTGAAGCCGGGAAGAATTGTCCGGCATCTGCCGCGCCTGACAGCTATAAAATCCCCCAGGATGGGAAAATGACACTCCCTGACGGGCATATTTTCACGTCCCGGGTGTTTTCAACGGATAAAACAGATGAAAAATTCATGAATATTCATCAAAATGATTGTACG
>JAJQCU010000065.1:2433-2676 GCA_021202575.1 Lachnospiraceae bacterium | reverse complement strand
TGACTCTCATACCATTTACAATAACCTGCTGAAGCTGGACATTCTGGGCCATGATGATCCGACCATGATCCGCATGCTGCATGATCTGACCGGTGTGGACCCGACCACAGTGCCGCTGGATGATAAGCAGGTTATGAGCCTGTTTCAGAACACCTCCGCTCTGGGAATTTCCCCGGAGGACATTGACGGCACGGATCTGGGGAGCCTGGGGATTCCGGAGTTCGGCACGGAATTTGTGTTTCA
>JAJQCU010000065.1:0-2423 GCA_021202575.1 Lachnospiraceae bacterium | reverse complement strand
GCCCCAGCGGTTTTCCGACCTGATCCGCATTTCCGGCCTGGGACACGGCACGGATGTATGGCTGGGCAACGCGCAGACTCTGATTCTGGAGGGAAAGGCCACCATCGGTACCGCCATCTGCACCAGAGACGATATTATGACCTATCTGATCCGCATGGGGGTGGAGAGCTCCATGGCCTTCACCATCATGGAGAGCGTTCGTAAGGGTAAGGGCCTGAAGCCGGAGATGGAACAGACAATGACGGAGCACAACGTCCCCGAATGGTATATCTGGTCCTGCAAAAAAATCAAATATATGTTCCCCAAGGCCCATGCGGCGGCCTACGTGATGATGGCATGGAGAATCGGTTATTTTAAAATTAATTATCCTCTGGCTTATTACGCGGCCTACTTCAGTATCCGGGCCTCCGGCTTTTCCTATGAGCTGATGTGCCAGGGGAAGGAGAAGCTGCGCAGAAATATGGCGGAGCTGAAAGCCAGAAAGGATAAATGGACCAAGACCGATGAGGACACCTATAAGGATATGAAGAGCGTGCTGGAGATGTACGCCAGAGGGTTTGAATTCCTGCCCATCGATATTTTTAAGGCTCATGCCCGCAATTTCCAGATCATAGATGGAAAGATTATGCCGGCCTTAAGCTCCATCGCCGGCCTGGGGGAGACCGCGGCGGAGTCCATAGCTGCCGCGGCTTCACAGGGAGAATTCCTGAGCAAGGATGATTTCCGGGAGCGGGCGAAGGTATCTCAGACCATCACGGACAAGCTCTGCGAGCTGGGCATTCTGAAGAACCTTCCGGAGAGCAATCAGATCAGCCTGTTTGACCTGATATAAATTGCTATTCACAGCCGCAGTAACAAAATAATCAAATTTATGAAGTTCACTGTGCCTGGCACCGTGAACCACGGGCTCTGCGTAAGTTATTTTGTATTGGTTTCTTAATCTTTCTTCACCTGCTGCAGCGCATCGTTCAGTGCCCTGATCTGCTCCGGTTTGACGGCGTCACCGGCCTGTTTTAAGAGGCTTTCGAGGCTCATACCGGCCATCATGCGTTCCAGATTTTTGTTGCCTGCGGTGCTTTTGGCCACGTCTCCGCGGCTGGCGGAGGCCTGCGCCATCAGACGATTGACGATCGGGGCGGTGCCAGGGTTTGAGCTCAATGCGCCTAATGTGTCTTTGATGGAATAATAATCCGGCTTCAGTGTATCTGCGTCAAACCAGTTGGTGACGTCCCCGGCGGTGCCGAAGCGGTAGGAGGGGGTTGGCTGGGAGACTTTGCGTATATGAATTGTGTCGGTCATCTGTCCCTCATTTGCCGTGGCTGCGCCCGTGTGTCCGGCGATTGCGTCTGTGCACCCTGTGCCTGTATGCTCTGCCTCCGCGGTGGAGCCTGTGTGTCCCGTACCTGCGTGCACTACAGATGCGCTTGTGTATCCTGTTGCCGTGATGGTGTGTTCCACGCTGATCGGAACCGGGAAGGTGAAGATATGCTCCCCGGTCTGCGTGGCAAACTCTTTTCCATCTATCAGGAGAGTGATTTCCGGTAAATTGGAATACACCTTGATTTCTGTCACATCCTCAGCCCGATCCACATAGCGGCTGCCGCACAGGTGGACAAAGGGCTCCTCCTGATTCCAGTACGCCTTGCAGAGATAGAAAGCATCCTTTTTCAGTTTACGGTCAAAGCTGACGAGACCCTTCTGGTTGATCCCATGTTTGCCGCCCTCGTCCCGGCCGTCGGCGGCGAAATCAAACATATTCCAGACATGCGTGGCCCAGAGCCAGGGCCTTTTTTCGATCATCTTTAACATATGCTCGTGATAGACGCACTGATAGGTTTCCGTGTAGTCGCCTTTCTGCGGCGTACTGCTCTGGAAGGCCGGGTTGGCGTCTGCGCCGTACTCAGAAACGCCGATGACCCGCTCCGGGTATTAGGCGTGGTATTAGTCAAACAAGATGGAGGTCTGCTTAAGCTCCCAACGGTAGAAGCCTAGGTCCAGGTTGTAGCTGTTGATGTCCGGGATTTCCAGAATCGGGGATTCGATTTCCAGCATAAACACATCCGCCATGGTGGTGGGGCGTGTGGCGTCCAATTCATGGCACAGGTCATTTAAGAGCCTGTGATTTTCCAGCATGTCCCCGTCCACGGGAGTGGAGGCGGTAATCTCGTTGGACAGCCCCCAGCAGACGATGGAGGGATGGTTGTAATTCTGGCTGACCAGTTCCCGCATCTGGGAGAGGGTATTGGCCCTGCCGTTTGGCATGTGGGCAGTAATATAGGGAATCTCCGCCCAGGCGATGATGCCGTTTTCATCGCAGAGGTCATAGAATTTCTGCGCGTGCTGATAGTGCGCCAGACGGACGGTTGTGGCGCCGATTTCCCTAATCAGTGCCATGTCCTCCTCATGCTGTAAGTCCGTCAGAG
>JAJQCU010000153.1 GCA_021202575.1 Lachnospiraceae bacterium | reverse complement strand
CGTCATGGATTGCGGGAGCGTTTTTTGCGAAGCAATCCATGGTATCATCATACCCTTTTGTCGCTTTTAATCTTATGATAAATAAATGTATTGAGGGAGATTCATGGCAAAAAAGGAAACCTACGGCGCCGAAAATATCACAGTTTTGGAGGGCCTGGAGGCGGTCAGGCGCCGCCCGGGCATGTACATCGGCAGCGTATCCTCCAAGGGCTTAAACCATCTGGTACACGAGATCGTGGACAATTCCGTGGACGAGCATCTGGCGGGATACTGCGACCATATCACGGTGGTGCTGGAGCGGGACGGCTCCTGCACCGTGACGGACAACGGGCGGGGTATCCCCGTGGGCATGCATGAAAAGGGTATGAGCGCGGAGCGTCTGGTCTTCACCACCCTTCACGCGGGCGGTAAGTTTGACAATACCGCCTATAAGACCAGCGGCGGCCTTCACGGCGTGGGCTCCTCCGTGGTCAACGCTCTTTCGGAGCGGATGACGGTCACGGTCCGGGTGAATGGCGGAATTTACAGGGATACCTATGAGAGGGGAATCCCGACCACGGAACTGGTGGACGGGCTCCTTCCCTGCCTGGGAAAGACAAAGGAAACCGGTACCAGCATCAATTTCCTGCCGGATGAGGAGATTTTTGATACCACCCGCTTTAAGGAGGATGAGATCAAGAGCAGGCTCCACGAGCCGGCATACCTGAACCCGGCGCTGACCATTGAATTTCAGGATCTGCGGGGGGAGACGCCGCAGGCGGAGACCTTCCATGAGCCGGAGGGCATTGTGGGCTTTATCCGGGATATGAATCAGTCCTCCGAGCCCATCCATGAGGTGATCTATTTTAAGGGCGAGAGCGAGGGCATTACCTGTGAGGTGGCGTTCCAGTATGTCAATGAGTTCCACGAGAATGTGCTGGGTTTTTGCAATAATATTTACAATTCTGAGGGCGGCGCCCATCTGACCGGCTTTAAGACCCAGTTTACCACCATCATCAACAGCTATGCCCGCCAGCTGAATATTTTAAAGGAAAAGGACGCCAATTTCACCGGCGCCGACGTCAGAAACGGCATGCCCGCCGTTATTTCCATCAAGCATCCTGACCCCCGCTTTGAGGGCCAGACCAAGACCAAGCTGGACAATCAGGACGCCGCAAAAGCGGTGGCCAAGATCACCGGAGAGGAGCTGCCCCGCTTTTTTGACCGCAATCTGGAAACCTTAAAGAATGTGATTTCCTGCGCGGAGAAGGCGGCGAAGATCCGCAAAAGCGAGGAGAGGGCCAAGACCAATCTGCTGACCAAACAGAAATTTTCCTTTGATTCCAACGGAAAGCTTGCCAACTGTGAGAGCAAGGACGCCTCCAAATGCGAGATTTTCATTGTGGAGGGCGATTCCGCGGGCGGCAGCGCCAAGATGGCCAGAAACCGCATGTATCAGGCCATCCTGCCCATCCGCGGCAAAATTCTGAATGTGGAGAAGGCCTCTATCGACAAGGTTTTAGCCAACGCGGAGATCAAGACCATGATCAATGCCTTCGGCTGCGGCTTTTCCGAAGGTTATGGCAACGATTTCGATATTTCAAAGCTTCGCTATGACAAGATTGTGATTATGACGGACGCGGACGTGGACGGCGCCCACATCGCGACCCTGCTTCTGACTTTATTTTATCGGTTTATGCCGGAGCTGATTTATGAGGGGCACGTCTATATCGCCACACCGCCGCTGTACAAGGCCATTCCCTCCAAAGGGGAGGAGGAGTACCTTTATGACGACAAGGCGCTGGAGCGGTACCGCAAACGGCATAAAGGTCCCTTTACCCTGCAGCGCTACAAGGGTCTGGGAGAGATGGACGCCAACCAGCTCTGGGAAACCACCCTGGACCCGGAACGCCGTGTCATGAAAAAGGTGGAGATAGAGGACGGCCGCCGGGCCAGCATGGTGACCGAGGTGCTGATGGGCACGGATGTGCCGCCGAGAAAAGCGTTCATTTATGAGCATGCTACGGACGCGGAGCTGGATGTGTAGAGGTTGACATATGGAAGAACGAATCCTGAAATCAGAATATTCGGAGGTCATGCAGAAATCCTTCATCGATTACGCCATGAGCGTCATCATCGCCCGCGCCCTGCCGGACGTGCGCGACGGCTTAAAGCCTGTGCAGAGGCGCACTCTCTATGACATGTACGAGCTGGGCATCCGCTATGATAAGCCTTACAGAAAGTGCGCCCGTATCGTGGGCGACACCATGGGTAAATACCACCCCCACGGCGATGGCTCCATCTATGACGCGCTGGTGGTGATGGCCCAGGATTTCAAGCGCGGCCTGCCCCTGGTGGACGGCCACGGCAACTTCGGCACCATCGAGGGTGACGGCGCCGCAGCCATGCGTTACACGGAGGCAAGGCTGGAGCGAATCGCCCAGGACGGACTGCTGGCGGATCTGGACAAGGACGTGGTGGATTTTGTCCCCAACTTTGACGAGACGGAGAAGGAGCCCTCCATCCTGCCTGCCAGATTTCCCAATCTGCTGATCAACGGCTCCGAGGGCATCGCGGTGGGCATGTCCACCAGCGTTCCGCCGCACAATTTCGCGGAGGTGGCGGACGCCACAAAGGCCTACCTGAATAATCCGGATATCACGGTGCAGAAGCTGATGCGCTATATTCCAGGCCCGGAT
>JAJQCU010000035.1 GCA_021202575.1 Lachnospiraceae bacterium | reverse complement strand
CCTTTCCAGATAAGAAAAGCGCCTTTTTATCGTATTTTATTCAATATACCTGCTGTTGAAATGTAATTTGCATAAGAATAATCAAAACTCTATACCAGCTGTTGAATTGTTATACCAGCTGTTGAATTGTAATTTTTCAACCCTCAGGAAAAGCCCCTACAGGTGCAGCACTCTCTCCTCGATCTCCTGGGTGCGCCCCTGGTTCCAGAACTGAGTGCCGATGTAGCCGCAGGTCCTGCGGGCCACGTTCATCTTATTCTGGTCACGGTTATGGCAGTTGGGGCACTCCCAGAGGAGCTTGCCGTCCTCCTCCACGATCTGAATCTCGCCAGTGTAGCCGCAGACCTGGCAGTAGTCGCTCTTGGTGTTGCGCTCCGCGTACATTAGGTTGTCGTAGATGTACTGCATGACGGAGAGCACCGCCGGGATGTTATTCTGCATGTTGGGCACCTCCACGTAGCTGATGGCGCCGCCGGGGGAAAGCTTCTGGAACTGGGCCTCGAATTTCAGCTTCTCGAAAGCGTCAATCTCCTCGGTCACATGCACATGGTAGCTGTTGGTGATGTAGTTCTTGTCCGTGACGCCCGGAATCTTGCCGAAGCGCTTCTGCAGGCACTTGGCAAACTTGTAGGTGGTGGACTCCAGGGGCGTACCGTACAGGCTGAAATCAATATTCTGCTCCTTTTTCCATCTGGCGCAGGCGTCGTTCATGTGCTGCATGACCTCCAGAGCGAAGGGGGTGGCCGCCGGGTCGGTGTGGGACTTGCCCGTCATGTAACGGACGCACTCGCACAGGCCGGCGTAGCCCAAGGAGATGGTGGAATATCCGCCGTGCAGCAGTTTATCAATCGTCTCGCCCTTCTCCAGGCGCGCCAGCGCGCCGTGCTGCCAGAGGATCGGCGCCACATCGGAGCGCGTCCCCTCCAGGCGCTTATGACGGCACATCAACGCCCGGTAACATAAATTCAGGCGCTCGTCAAAAATCTCCCAGAATTTCTTCATGTCCCCGTTGGAGGAACAGGCCACATCCACCAGATTGATGGTCACCACGCCCTGGTTAAAACGTCCGTAATACTTGGGCTTTCCTGTCTCCGGATCTACGTAAGGTGTTAGGAAGGAACGGCAGCCCATACAGGTGTAGCAGTGGCCCTCGCCGTTTTTGTCGATCTTGTCGCGGAGCATGATTTTCTCTGAAATATAGTCCGGCACCATGCGTTTGGCGGTGCAGGCCGCGGCCAGCTGGGTCAGATACCAGTAGGGCGTGCCCTCGCGGACATTATTTTCCTCCAGCACATAAATCAGCTTGGGGAAGGCGGGAGTGATGTAGACGCCCTTCTCATTTTTGATGCCCTGGATGCGCTGTCTGAGCACCTCCTCGATGACCATGGCCAGATCGTCCCTGGTCTGCCCCTCTTCCACTTCATTCAAATACATAAAGATGGTGATGAACGGCGCCTGCCCGTTGGTGGTCATCAGGGTGATCACCTGATACTGGATCATCTGGACGCCCTGCTTGACCTCCTCCTTCACCCGCATCTCAGCCACGTTGTTGATGGTCTCCTGATCCGCTTCGATGCCGTTGGCCGCGAATTCCTCCGCCACCTTCTGACGGTATTTATCCCTGCTGACCTGCACAAAGGGCACCAGATGGGCCAGGGAAATACTCTGCCCGCCATACTGGGAGCTGGCGATCTGGGCAACCGCCTGGGTCGCCACGTTGCAGGCCGTGGAGAAGCTGTGGGGCTTCTCAATCATGGCCTCGCTGATGACGGTGCCGTTCTGCAGCATGTCCTCCAGATTGACCAGGCAGCAGTTGTGCATGTGCTGGGCAAAATAATCCGCGTCATGGAAATGGATAATGCCTAACTCATGTGCCTCCACGATATCCGACGGCAACAGAAAACGCCTGGTGATATCCTTGCTGACCTCCCCAGCCATATAGTCCCTCTGCACGCTGTTGACGGCGGGATTCTTGTTGGAATTTTCCTGTTTGACCTCCTCGTTGTCAAACTCCAGCAGGCTTAAGATCTGCTGGTCTGTGGAATTGGACTTGCGGATCAGCGCCCTCTTGTAGCGGTAGGTGATATAATTCCTCGCCACGGAGAAGGCCCGCTGGTTCATGATCTGATTCTCCACCAGATCCTGGATCTCCTCCACATTCAGCGCTCTGGTCTGCCCCTCGCAGATGGTGCGCATATTGGCGGAAATGACGGCGATCTGCTCCTTCGTCATCTTCTCCGCGTCCGGCACGCTGTCATTGGCCTTGACCACCGCCGCGGTGATCTTGTCCAGGTCAAACGGCACCTCCGTGCCGCTTCTCTTAATGATTTTCATTGCTCTCTCCCCATAATATCGTATACTTATTAATAAAGCCGCCTCTGATCACATTGACATTTTCATCGGTGCTGTTCCAGTGTACTACATCTTGTGTTTTTTTGCAATACTTAAATCTAGATATTGTGAATTTCTGGTATTATCCACTAATCACAGGTCATGGCAGTACAGAACATGGACACAACACTATGTAAATAATGCGTCTCTTAATTCCATCCCAATGTGCTGATAAACCGATGCTGCAGCATATCATAAACCATAATATATACGCCGTCATACATGCTTGTCTGCGCCTCTCCGTTGATTTTGACATTCTCAAATACCGTTGCATCCTCCTCCTTCAGGCTTACAG
>JAJQCU010000171.1 GCA_021202575.1 Lachnospiraceae bacterium | reverse complement strand
AAGAATTTATGATTATCATTGCTGTTGCAGGATTGATTGTATCTATCTTAAATTACACACATAAGAAATAGCACCTCCGCTCCACAGCGTCAGGTGCTATTTCTGTAGCATTCAATTTCGCCGGAAACGGATAGGTAGCGCTATCGTGTCGGCTCCCTTGTTAAGTGCATTATATACCAGATTAATTTGTTTTGCAAGACAAAAATTATTTTTTCCGGAAATTCACTCCCCCAGCCTGCGCAGCTCCGTGTATGCCAGCAGGAACGGTCCCACGCCCTTGGCGTCGTCAGCCACAATGGGCTCGGACATGTAATACTCATAGGAGCCGTCCCGACGGGGATTATTCTCCGGGCCCAGCCCCGCCACCAGACAGATGCCGCCCAGATGCAGCTCTCCGTCTTCATTGACCGTCAAATATTTATCACAGATGGCGTTGAAGTCGCGGATGGCGGGTTCTGTGTAGCTCTCAGGCAGAAAGCCCAGGCGGGCGGCCTTTAACAGGCTGTAGGCCATGATGGCGCTGCCGGAGGTTTCCAGATAATTGCCCGGCTCGCCGCCTCTGGCGGGCAATTGATACCACATGCCGCTCTCATCCTGATATTTCAGCATGGAATCCATGTAGTCCACAAACACATCCTTCAGCTCGTCATATTTTTCAGGAGCCGCATCCCTGTCGCACTTGCTCAGGGTGTCCAGCAGAGCCATGGAGAACCACCCCAGGGCCCTCAGCCAGAAATTCTGGCTTAAGCCGGTCTCCTTATCACACCAGAACGAGGCTTTGGAAGCATCGTAAGCATGGTAATACAGGCCGGTCTTCGGGTCTCTGACGTGTTTCACCACGTTGGAAAACTGATGGAAAATATCGTCATAATTTTTCTTATGATTGAAGCGGGTCTCATACTCCATGTAGAAGGGCTGGCCCATGTACATGCCGTCCAGCCAGACCTGGTTGGGGTAAATCTTTTTGTGCCAGAAATTGCCCTCCTGCGTGCGGGGCTGGTTCTGAATCTGGCCGTAAATCAGGTCGATGGCCTTCCGGTACTTTTCCTTGCCGTTAATATCGTAAAGCGCGAACAGAGTCTTGCCGGCGTTCACATTGTCGATATTGTACTCCTCCGGATCATAACCATCGATGGTGCCGTCCTCCTGCACCCTGTGGTCGATGAATGCGTCGGCAAAATCCAGATACTTCTGTTCGCCGGTGGTGGCGTAGGTTTCCAGCATCGCCAGAATCATACAACCGTCAATGTAATTCCAGCCGCTTTTTGTGGCTCCCGCCTTCGCCTTCTCAATATTCCAGGCCGGAACATCCAGGGTGGACCGCTCAATCAGCTCGTCCAGATACTTCTCAATCATCGGATTTCTCATGGTATAACCCTCCAGTTTTTTATTTGGCAAAAATTTATCCGCAATCTCTGCCGGACAAAACCATCTGCGGACCGCCGCTCTGAAATCACATCTCCTCAGGCGCCTCAAATCCCAGCACATCGATGGACGCCTCCAGCACGCCCTTCACCAGCAAAAGCAGGGCGATGTATCCCTTCTGCTTCTCCTCATTCTCCTCGGCCAGAATTCTGGTCTCATGGTAAAAATGATTGAAGGCGTTGCACAGGTCATAAATGTAGGCGCAGATCCTGTGGGGAGCCTTCTCCTCACAGGCGCTCTCCATGGCCGCGTTGAATTTCGCGGTTTCCAGCATCAGCGCCTTCTCCGCCTCATTCTCCGCGGGCAGAACTGACAGCTCCGTCAGCAAGCCGCCCTTTTCCTGATATTTTCGTAAAATAGACTTAATCCGAACGATGGTATACAAAATATAGGGGCCGGTATCTCCCTCGAAGGAGGTAAAGCGGTCAATATCGAAAATATAATCCTTACCGGCCTGGTTGGACAGATCGCCGTACTTGATGGCCGCTAGGCTGACGGTTTTGGCAATCTCATGGGCCTTCTCATCACTGACCTCCCTGCCGGCAGCGATTTTGCGGTACATCTCCTCGTTGACATCATTGATCAGCGTCTCCAGGCGCAGCACGCCGCCGTCGCGGGTTTTGAAGGGCCTGCCGTCCTTTCCGTTCATCGTGCCGAAGCCGATGAACTGAAGCTTCATCTCTTCCGCAGCCAGGCCGGTTTTCTTCACACAGCGGAACACCTGCTCAAAATGCAGCTCCTGGCGCTTATCCGCGAAATAAATAATCTCATCCGGATGATAGAGCTCCACCCGCTCCACAATGGTGGCAATGTCAGTGGTGGTGTACAGGGCGGCGCCGTCGCTTTTTAAAATCATGCAAGGCGGCATCTCCTTTGTGTCGTCCTCCCGGGCTATGTCAACCACCAGAGCCCCATCGCTCTCATAGGCGTAACCCTCCTCCTTCAGCTTCCGCGCCAGGTCGGGAATGATGTCCTGCACATCGGACTCCCCCTTCCACAGATCGAAGGACACGTTCAGGCTGTCATAATTTTTCTTTAAATCAGCCACGGACACCTTCATGATGTGGCGCCACAGCGCCCGGTAGCCCCGCCGTCCCTTCTGTAGATCCGCCGTTGCCTCCAAGGCTCTCGACTTATACTCCGTGGCGGCCTGAACGCGAACCTGATATTCCTCTTCGGGTTCCCCCTCGTGACGGCCGTCATCCCTGGATTTTTTGCTGGCGGTGGGATAAATTTCCTCAAGCTCTGAAATGGTGAAGGGAGGCTCCTCAGG
>JAJQCU010000281.1:15201-15753 GCA_021202575.1 Lachnospiraceae bacterium | reverse complement strand
AGCCACTGCTTTTCTGTCAGAGCCACCGCCGCCTCCTTTGGCGGGATGCTCACCTCCAGCCTGGCCTGCAGCAGCCAGCTCTCCCCTAGCTCCCGGGCACTCAGCCTCTTGTCCAGATTTCCGACCGTGATATTGGGATCCTGTGTACCAAACACCACAGTGTCCTTTGAAATCCGTTTCCCATTGGTTTTTATATTTTTATCCGTCAGCGAAAGCTCCCTCCCTCTGAGCTTCAGCGATTTTACGCATACCATGCAGTAATCCATCGCCGGATCCAGACGCAGCGCCTTTATTTTCTCTCCTTCCTCCACCCGGATCTCCACGAACGGTTCTTTCCAGTCTTTCTCCTGCAGGAAATAAGAATTCTCCTCTGAAAAACCCGCGCCCTCGTCCACATAAATCTGGACTTTATTTCTGTGCTGTTCCTCCGTATATCTTTGCTGCAGTGCCGCCGCAGGCACCACCGGATTACCAATGGCATCCCGAAGCTCCGCCATGGACATATGATTCTGGGTAGAATGTCTCTGGAAAGCCTGTTCCTTTTCCGCGATG
>JAJQCU010000281.1:11443-15191 GCA_021202575.1 Lachnospiraceae bacterium | reverse complement strand
CCGCGATGTCCCACAGGGACTTCTCATTCCATAAGGCGTCTCCCTTTTTGTCCGCGTTTTGCGCAGCCTCTTTCTTTGCAGCGTCAATTTCCTGAATCAGCTCCAGGCAGACCGTTCTTCGTTTGCCTCCGCCAAGTCCATAGCAGTACAGCGCCCGCAGGATCATTTCCCGCGCCGGGACAGCTTCCTCACTTGTCCATTCATAGTCGATCAGATTCCAGGTATCTCCCACAAGGATGATGTTGGAAAAAATCATGTCATAGCTGCAAAGCTTCTTCGTCTGAGAAAACTCTGCCAGCTCACAGTATCTGTCAAACAGACGGCGGAATTCCTCCCTGTCGTTTTTTTCCAGGCACTCATCCAGCAGCTCTTCCAGCGTCATTCCCGGCAGATATTCAAGCACCGCCTCCCGGCCATCCATTACACAGCGATTGATGGATAACCCATGGCCTTCGTAAATCTCCTCCAGCGCGCGGCAGGTTCCCTCCAGCCTGGCCACATGCTCCCCCGCCTCCGGCGCCATGGGAATCTTGCGCACCTCCAGGCCCTCTTTTCCTTTTCTGATTTCCGTCCGAATGGCGTACTGAGGCGCCCTGTCATTGGAAAATCTGACATAGGTTTCCGGCAGCGGCGGGCCCAGCACCAGCAGATAAGAGTTGGAAAACTGAGGAAACATTTCTTCCCGGATCAGGCTGTCAAACACATTCTTTTCATCAAATAACAGTAACCTGTCCCTGTCAAAATTGCGGAGATTAACCGACAGCTCCCCCACCTTCGGCAGCCGTTCATCCGAATACAGACAGATCGGAAACTTATAATCCGGATAAGGATAATAGAAGGAGCGCTCCTCAAAGCCGGTCTCATCGCACAGCTTCTCCAGTTCCCGTCTCGTAAAGGTCCGCGCCGGGCCGCCCTGGGGATACCCCTCGATCCCATCAAAAAACGTCCCCAGATGATCTTCCCTGCAGCCGGCCCAGTATTTCAGCCCAAAGCGGTTCTCAATGGCGATAATCAGACGTCCCCCTTTTGCCAGATGCCTTTTCATCATGCCAAGAAAGGTTTCATAGGGATGTTCGTCCCCCATATAGCTCTGTCCGTACTCGAACACTCCGATCAGGAAAATATAATCATAATCACAGGCAAGGTGCGGCTCAATCTCCCGGAAATTGCCAAGATAAATGGTAACGTTGTCCGCCTGAGAGTGGCGATACGCGTTGATCAGGCTTCTTTTCCTCGAAAGATCCACGCAGGTCACACTGCCTGCCTTTCGCGCCAGTGCTCCTGTAATCGCCCCGCAGCCTGAGCCCACCTCCAGCACTTTATCTGTGGTCTTGAGCGGAATCCAGTCCACAATATTTTCTCGGAGGCCGGAGAGATGGTAAAGGACCGGCCAGCTTTTTTTCTCCTCTATGATTTCTCCGAAGGACGCCTCCCCATATTTTTTTACAATTTCCAGAAGCTCATCCTCCGTTGCGCCGTCGCAGTACAGATCCTCCCCCGGATAATACGTATCGTCCAGCGTCACTTTTCCTACCTTTTCCGCCATTTCACACATTCCTTCCTGAATATTTACTGTCCATTAGGGCCGCTCCCTGTTCCCTGAGATTAGCCTGCAGTACTGTTCTCATCATATATTTTTGTTCGCCAATCCGCCAATGCATCGCCCTGATAGCATAATTTCATGGAGAAAAATCCGCTGTCCTCGTCCAGCAGCCGCAAAAATTTCGCTTCTCCCTCCCACAATCTCAGCTTCGGAATATCCTCCTTAGGGATCCATCGCAGCTCGCCTTCCGCGCAGTCTGTCAGCTCTCCCTCAAAGGAATTCGACGTATACAGGAACATCACTTCCGTCTCCCACAAATCCGACACGAATGTCACAATTCCACGGAGCCTGTACTTCAAAAGTGTCAGCCCCGTCTCTTCCTTCACCTCTCTGAGCAGGCATTCCTCCGGCATCTCGTCGGGCTCAAATTTGCCGCCCACGCCGATCCATTTGCCTTCGTTTAAGTCATTTTTCTTTTTTGTACGGTGCAGCATCAGATACGCGCCGTTTTGCTCAATATAGCACAGGGTTGTATTTTTCATAAATGTCTCTTCTTCATGATGTTGGTAATACGAGCGGCTGCGAATAGTATCATACGCTCTGTCAGCCGACGCGGATATGACTGTACATAAAAGCTGATGACAGACTGTTCGCGCCGCAGCCGATAACATTCTAATATATTCCGGGAAATTTTGAAAGAGTTTCTTGACTTCAACTTGACAAATTATCGGATTTTACATAAGGTAAGAGAAAAGAAATGGAAATGAGGTGCCGAAATGATCGCGTTTTTGACAAGCTCCCCGAACGGGCGTTACAGAGAGACAGACCGCAGAAGTGTTGTGCCGTTGAATCCGGCCAATGGATTTACAAACAACTTAAAAAAATACTGGAAAGACGAGGCAAATGGCCTGCTGCTGAGCGCTATGCCGGACCTGTCGGAAATCAACGATGGCATTTGCGCCTCCATGCGGGATACGTTTACGGCCAGCGGCTTTCCTGTGGGCAGCCTGGAGGTTTGTGACAACCGCGACTTTTCTCAGGTTCAAAGGCTCGGAAATTTCGACTTCCTGATCCTTGGCGGCGGACATGTGCCCACCCAGCACGCTTTCTTTGAAGAAATCGGCCTGCGGAAAGCACTGCAAAAATATGACGGCATTGTCATTGGTATCAGCGCCGGCACCATGAACAGCGCAAAGCTTGTGTATGCCCAGCCCGAGGAGGAGGGAGAGAGTGTTGACCCCGCTTATCAAAAATTTCTGAACGGACTGGATATCACGGATATCAATATCCTGCCCCACTATCAGGCCGTGAAGGACGATGTGCTGGACGGCAGACGGCTGTTCGAGGATATTACTTATGCGGACAGCTATGGGCACAAATTCTATGCCATCGTGGACGGGAGCTATCTGCTGGTCGAAAATGGGGAGCAGACCCTGTATGGGGAAGCCTGGCTGATCTTAGACGGGCAGATTCAGCAGGTGTGCCGGATGGGAGAAGCTCTGTCTCTCGGATGCAGGCAGTGACCTTACTCTCCCCAGGTCTTCCAGCCATCCTCTGACCGCAAACATACACCAGAGCGTTTGACCTTTTTTCTCAGCATATATGGCTTCCCACGACCGGCGTGTGTGTTTTCCGGGAAAAATGTATTATATTTTTGACATTTTTCTGTTTTAGCTGTACCAGCATCAGACCTGAAAGGTCTTCAGCGCCTCAATGGTCTGTGTAATCAGCTCATCCAGCGTCCAGCCCAGCATATCCGCGCCCTGCTGAATGACCTCTCTGGAGCAGCCTGCCGCAAAGCCCTTGCTCTTGAACTTCTTTTTCACAGATTTCAATTCAAGATCCTGCACACTCTTTGACGGACGCATAAGCACCACCGCGCCGATCAGTCCGCTCAGCTCGTCCACGGCATAGAGTACTTTTTCCATTTCGTGCTCCGGTTTAATGTCCACTGTTATACCATAGCCGTGGCTGGCCGTGGCGTGAATGATGCGCTCGTCCACGCCCCTCTCCCTCATGATTTCCTGGCTTTTGATGCAGTGCTGATCCGGATATTTCTCGAAATCCAGATCATGTAAAAGTCCCACGATACCCCAAAAGTCCTTCTCCTCACCATAACCCAGCTTCTCCGCGAAATACCGCATCAGCTGCTCCACGATCTGAGCGTGTTCCAGATGGAATGCATCCTGATTATACTCAGTTAAC
>JAJQCU010000281.1:9332-11433 GCA_021202575.1 Lachnospiraceae bacterium | reverse complement strand
CCTTGTCACTTTTATTTTCCTCTTTTCCTTTATGGTTATTTACAGTAACGATATAAAGCCGCCTGCTGTCGCGCTGGCCGCGGACTCCGTAAGCGGCCTTACCTGAGCGATCATATGGCATCATCTTCTCTGCTTTTTCAGCCCTCTGATCTTCTCCAGCCTGTTCAACGCCTCGTACAGTGTCTCGTCCTGCTTCGCGAAATGAAAGCGGATCAGATGATTCACATCCTCCCTGAAAAAGCTGGACCCCGGCACTGCGCCCACGCCCACCGTCTTTGCCAGGTCAATGCAGAACTGCTCATCGGACGCGTAGCCAAACTCACTGATATCCACCAGCACATAATAAGCGCCCTGCGGCTCTGTGAAATGTAAACCGATATCCTTAAGACCTCCCACAAAGAGTTCTTTCATGTGAGTGTATTTATTCCGCAGCCACTCATAGTATTCGTCTTCAAATCTCAGAGCCGTCACCGCCGCTTCCATCAGAGGCGCCGCCGCGCCCACAGTCAGGAAATCATGCACTTTTTTCACCCGATCCGTCACCTCGGGAGGCGCGATTACATAACCTAAGCGCCAGCCGGTAATGGAGTAGGTCTTGGACAGGGAATTGCAGATGATGGTGCGCTCCCGCATGCCTGGCAGCGTGGCCAGATATGTGTGCTCATGAGGCCGGTACACGATGTGCTCATACACCTCATCAGTAATGACAAAAATGTCATATCTGATCGCCAGTTCCGCAATCACTTTCAATTCTTCTCTGGTGAATACCTTTCCACAGGGATTGGAGGGATTGCAGAGAATCAACGCTTTCACTCCGGGCTGCCGGATAGCCGCCTCCAGTTCATCCGCGTCAAAATCAAAAGCCGGCGGCACGAGCGGCACATAAAGGGGCTGCGCGCCGCTTAAAATGGCATCAGCGCCGTAATTTTCATAAAACGGAGAGAATACCACTACCCGGTCTCCGGGATTACAGACAGACATCATGGACGCCATCATGGCCTCGGTGCTCCCGCAGGTGACCACAATCTCCGTGTCCGGATTCACCTTCATTCCGGAAAAACGCTCCTGCTTTACGGCCAGCGCCTCCCTGAAATTCTGCGCGCCCCAGGTCAAAGCGTACTGATGCGGCCCGGTAACTGCCGTCTCTGACAATCTCCTCGTCAGCTTTTCGGGCGGCGCGAAATCAGGAAATCCCTGAGATAAATTAATGGCTCCGTACTGATTGGAGACTCTGGTCATCCTGCGGATGACAGAATCCGTAAAGGCTTCTGTTCTTTTTGACAACTCCGGCATTATTTTCTCTTCCTTCCCGGTTTATGCGTTTCACAGGCACTGCATATCACAGGAACCGCTTCACGAACCCTGTAATCAGATTTTCGCCTCACGCAGTATAAGTTCGATTACGGAAATCAAAAATATCCGTAATATGTCTTCTGCACTACCGCGTGGTAGACCAGATCAATCATGGTGTTGAAATCAAAAACGGGCAGGCCGCTGACCTGCTGAATGGCCTTCGCGTATGGCGGCAGATCGCTGCACTCCAGCAAAATCGCGCCAATCTGCGGCTCTGCTTTTATCAGCTTCTCCACCCGCAGACACAGGGCGTCCTTCAGTTTTTCATTGTCAAAGCCTGTCTCTCCGTATCGAATCGCGTGAAATTCCGGCAGGCCGCCGATATTCTCCACCACAAGGCGGTCCGGGCTGCTTCCCACCTTCCCCAGCACCTCCGCATTGATATTATCGCCGCTGGCGGCCAGAATTGCAATCTTTTTCTGATCGGAAACCGCAATTTTGATCAACGGCAGCTGGCAGAGGCTGGACAGAAAGACCGGCACGTTCACCGCTCTCGCCACATCCTCCTGAAAGTGAGCAAAATAGCCGCAGGCCCCCACAATGGCGCGCACGCCCTCGCTCTCCAGCTTCCTGGCCGCCGCGATAATTTCATCTTTTATAGAAGGATCGCCCTCAAACAGTCTCTCAATCTCAAAGGAAACCTTCTGATACAGAACCGGAAAGGGATAGGTGGTGGCGTTGGCCACATTGCCGGGAAGCTTGGGATAAATCAAGTCCACGGCAATAATGCCGATGGCAAACCCCGCCG
>JAJQCU010000281.1:6343-9322 GCA_021202575.1 Lachnospiraceae bacterium | reverse complement strand
CGTAAACCGGGGCGGCGTGGTATGATAGCGGGACAGATCCCGTTCACTTTCTAATCTCCCCTGCCAGCTCATGCCAGAATACCTTCATTCAGATAAGTCAGCAGCTGTTCCCCATCCAGCTGTCCTATGCCCAGGTCGTCCAAGGTCAGTCCGCTCTTATAATAATCCTGTCCTGTCATGACGGACCCCAATGTGATCATACTGTCAATGACCGGGGTCGGCACACCGTACTTTTTGCCAAGCTCGTGGTAAATATGGCAGCCTACCGGCACATCCTCCGTGATATAACGGTTCCGGATGGTAAAGGGGCCTGTGCCGTAACCGGTTGGCCACTGCTCGTCAAAGGGTACGATGCAGTCGTCTCCCATATATTCCGGACCCAGGATGCTGGTCCGGGAAAGAAAGTTTTTCTTTGGAAAATATTGTATGCCCACACCCATTTTCTCAGCCAGCGCCACCTCCTCCTGATAAAAGGCATACTGTACCTCGGCGATGGACTCACAGTAAGCATGACTGTATATCGAATATGTGTACTTATCATTGCCGCCAAAGATCCTGCCCCAGTTCTCCATGACGCCCACGCCCAGCAGCGTTCCCGGACAATGCAGCACCGGGTTTACATTACTGAAGCCAATATCCATCACGGTATTGCCGGAGGTATAGCCGTCTCCCTGCGTAATGGAATCAAAACAGCCCAGCGCCTTTGAGCTCTCCAGAAAATCCTCCTGATCCTTTGTGGGCAGTGCCGCGCCCCGCAGGGTGATGGCACGGTAAACCAGCCAGCAGTCGGAGGTCATAACGCCGCCCTCCGTCTCCACACGGGTGCCGTACGGCGCACTGGACCATCCGCCGACAATGATCTTCTTCGTGCATCCCAGCTCCCGCATCCTTTTGCGCAGCTTCAGGGAACCATAGTTGTCGGGAATGATATGTATGATCATTCCATCCTCCAGGCAGGGCACCAGTTTATCGAAAAAAGCCGCGTGAGCAATGGAGGGTACCGCCACAATCACGATTTTGCAGCCCTTCACGGCCTCCGCCACATCCGTAGTGATCAGATCAAAATGCGCGTTCCCAAATCGGCGGAAGCCATACTTGTTTTTCGGGCTGCCGGTCAGGGTGATGCCGGTTTTCCCAAGCCCTGCCAGCGTTTTCTCCGCGAATGGCTCGATATCGCAGATATGAACCCTGTTTCCTCCAAGAACGCAGTCCGCCGCCACCGTTTTTCCCACGGCGCCGCCGCCAAGGACAGCCACCGGAGATTGTTTCAATTCTTCCAGATTTAACATTTTCATTTCCTCCAACTATTTTTGCTCCACTCCTGTTTAGCCACTACTCGCTGACAATTCGCTATTTCATTGCGATTCACCGATAACGAGAGAATATGCAAACCGCCTCCCTTAGGCAACCCGCACATTCTCTCGCTCTCTCGCTTTGTCTCATCACCCTGTTTACATGTTTTTCGTCAATCCCGCTCAGAATACCGGCAGAACCGCGCCATTGTAATTATCCGTAATGAAGTCCCTCACCTTGTCAGTCAGAATAGCGTCCACCAGCGCCTGTGTCTTGGCGGAGTCCTCATCACCCTCTCTCACCGCAATGACATTTCCATAGGTTTCCGCCGCCTCAGACTCGGAGGATTCCACCGCGATGGTCTCCGTCAGCCCCGCCTCTATGGCATAGTTTCCATTGATAACCGCGATGTCCACATCCTCAATAGATCTGGGAATCTGGGCCGCCTCCAGCTCGGTGATCTGCAGATTCAGCGGATTATCCGTGATATCCAGTATCGTAGCAGTCAGACCCGCATCCGGATCCAGCGTAATCAATCCATTCGCCTCCAACAGCAGGAGTGCCCTGGCCTCATTCGTAGTATCGTTGGGAACTGCTACCGTCGCGCCCTCCTGAAGCTCTTCCAGACTTGACGTCTTTCCCGCGTAAATCGCCATAGGCTCGAAATGTACGCTTGCCACCGCCACAATGTGTGTGCCATTCTCTTCGTTAAAGTTTTCCAGATAAGGAACATGCTGGAAATAATTGGCGTCCAGATCGCCGGCCTCCAGAGCCGTGTTGGGCAGCACATAATCATTATACTCCACGATCTGCAAATCATACCCGGCCGCGGCAAGATCATCGCGAATATACTCCAGTATCTCCGCGTGCGGCGTCACTACCGCACCCACAATCAACGGCTCCAGCTCTGTGGCTTCTTCCTCTTCTCCCGCATCGGCCTCTTCATCCTGAGTCTCCTCCGCCGTATCTTCGGCCTCCTGCGCCGTCTCCTCCGTTTCAGACGAAGACTCCGCAGAAGAAGCGCCGGAGCAGCCGGAAATCAGCGCCCCTGTCAAAGTCAGTGCCATCAGTAACGATACAACTCTCTTTCTCATAATCTTGTTTCCTCCTCTTTCTTTTCATTTCAGGCCTTCAGCGGATTGTCACCCTTTCAGGAATTTCCCCGCGATTTCGCCTGTTTGCCTTTCATTTGATTCTTTTATCAATTCTTTTCACCAGTCTGGAACCGATTTCCTGAAAGAACTGCACAATCAGCACCAGCATCACCACCGTAATCAGCATCGTCTCATTGTCATAACGATAATACCCGTAATTCACCGCGATGGCTCCCAGTCCGCCTCCTCCGCAGAAACCGGCCATGGCGGAATATCCCAGGATCGTAGCGAAGGATATCGTCACTCCTACTAACAGCGAGGGTTTTGCCTCCGGCAGGATCATCTTGCGGATAATCTGCATTGCCGAGGAACCCATAGCCTGCGCCGCCTCAATCACACCGGCATCCACCTCTTTCAGGGAAGACTCCACCATTCGCGCCACATAGGGAGAGGCTGCCGCCACCAGCGGTACAATCGTAGCCTTTGCTCCGATGGTCGTCCCCACCACAAACCTTGTGAAGGGAAGGATGGCAACTAACAGGATCAGAAACGGAATGGAGCGGATCATGTTGATGACCGCACCCACCACCGT
>JAJQCU010000281.1:0-6333 GCA_021202575.1 Lachnospiraceae bacterium | reverse complement strand
CCACCGTATTGACCGCGGTGTTTTTGCAGATCCCATTTCCATCTGTCACATACAGAATCACCCCCAGCGGCGTCCCAATCAGATAGGAAATCCCCATGGACACCAGCACCATGTACAGGGTTTCCTGAATCCCCTTCCAGAAAAGCTGAAGCATATTTGCGCTCATGCGGCTCCGCCCCCTTCCTCGTAGTGAATGCCCCTTTCATCCAGAAATTCCTCGATCCTGCGCAGTGTTTCCTTGCTTTGGGGCAGTTCAATGACCATCTGTCCAAAGGCCTTGCCGCCGATATCCTTCGTGTTTGCTCCCAGAATATTGATCATTTCCCCTGTGTACAGGGTCAGCTGGGAAATCACCGGATCCGAGGACGACTGTCCGTCAAAGGCAATTCTCAGGCACCTTTGCCCTGTATCCACCGGCTGAATGCCGCCCCCGGAGAGGATCATTTTCTTTGCTGTGTCAGATTTTGGATGCAAAAAGATTTCCCTGACCTGGCCCAGCTCCACCAGCTCCCCCTGATTCATCACTCCCACACGGTCACAGATCTGTTCCGCGACCGCCATTTCATGGGTAATCACCACAATCGTCACGCCCCGGGTCTCATTGATTTTCTTTAATAAAGCCAGAATGGACTTTGTGGTGATCGGGTCCAGGGCGCTGGTGGCCTCGTCGCAGAGGATCACCTCCGGATTGGTGGCAAGGGCTCTGGCGATGGCCACCCGCTGCTTCTGCCCGCCGGATAGCTGAGACGGATAAGCCTTTGATTTTTCCTTAAGATCCACCAGCTCCAGAAGCTCCTATATTCTTGCCTTTCTCTCCCCTTTCTTCACTCCCGCAATTTCCAGCGGATAGCAGATGTTGTCCCAAACATTTCTCTGCTCCAGCAAATTAAACTGCTGAAAGATCATCCCCATTTTCTGCCTTGCTTCCCGAAGCTTGCTGTTGCTCACCTCGCAGAGGTTGACTCCCTGAAAGAAAACAGAGCCATCCGTTGGCCGTTCCAGGAGATTCATACATCGGATCAGCGTGGATTTCCCCGCGCCGGAAAAACCGATGACGCCGAAAATTTCGCCTTTTTCTATTTCCAGACTGACATTTCTGACCGCGTTCACATTCATTTTTTTGGATGTAAAGCTTTTGCTCACATGCTCAAAACGAATCACCGGTTCCCGCGCCATATCATTATCCCCTCCTCCCGTCCTTTGCTTTTCGGTTTTCCAGAAGCGGTATTCGCGGAAGAAGGAGTATAAATACTGTCATGGATCCTCTCCCGCTTCTTCTCAAGTGCCATCTCCCGCTTCGCAAGCCACTTTAACATAAAGAGAATGCTCCGTCTATTACGCAAAAAAAATACACGGTTATAGAAAAATAATATAACCGGATATTTCTGTCATGATGAAATTTACAGGCTATCGCAGCATTGCTCACCGATAAAAGCAGATTCAACCGGCTGATATCTATCGAAAAGCAGGCTTACAGGCTGGTATAGCCGCCGTCCACCGGCAGAATGCAGCCGTTGACGTAGGTGCTTGCCGGGGATGCCAGAAAGATTGCCGCGGTGTCCAGCTCGCCCTCTTTACCGTAGCGTGCCAGCGGTATCATGGTGTGAGCGTAATTCTGGAAGAATTCAGTCTCCAGAGTCTCCTTGGTCAGCGGGGTCTCAAAATAGCCCGGACAGATGGCGTTCACATTGATACCCTTCTCGCCCCACTCGCAGGCCAGCGCTCTGGTCAGGTTAACCACGCCGCCTTTTGCCGCATGATAGGGAGAAGCAGGAGCAATCTTATTACCCACCAGGCCGTACATGGAGGCGATATTGATGATACGGCCGTAGCCGGCGGGAATCATCGCTTTCTTCGCCACCTCGCGGGCCATCTTGAAGCTTCCGAACAGATCGATGTTGACCTCATTGGAAAACTGCTCATCGGTAATCTCCTCCGCGGGGGCCACCGCGCCGGTACCCGCATTATTGATCAGAATATCAATACGACCAAACCTGTCAAGAACCGTCTGTACCGCCGCCTCCACCGCTTCAGTGCTGGTAATGTCGCAGGGAACGCCGATAGCTTCCACACCATAATCAGCAGTCAGCTGCGCGGCCACCTCTTCCACCATGTTCTTACGGCGGGCGAGAGCCACGATTTTTGCTCCCTGATTTGCCAGCGCCTTCGCCATCTGGACGCCAAGGCCGCTGGAGCAACCGGTGACCACCGCCACCTGGCCGGTCAGGTCAAAATAATTTTTTGCCATGAAATTATGTCCTCCTTATTGTCTGTTGGGCCGCGCCGCCTTTCATCTATAAACCTGATGTGCAGCGGAGCTCACGTTCCTATTATACACAATCGCCCGGAAACTGCAAGACAATTTCCGGGCGGATATCATTCTTTCTGATAATTAGTTGCTGCTAACATTCATCTCAGGTATCAACCTCATACTCCACGATCACGCCTGTGGTCGCGTTGACCTTGACCTCGTACTCGGTTCTGCCGTAATAAAACTCGATCTCATAGACCATGATCCCATCGTCCCTGTCAAGCTTCGCCTTCTTAAAGGTCACATCTGAGGAGGAAAGGCCGGCCTTATTGAGAGCGATTTCCTTCGCCTCATCCACGCTGATATAAGAGTCAGAGGCGGTGCTGCTTCCCGAACCGGAAGTAGTATACTGCTCAACGCTCTTACTTACGATAGTGCCATCAGATACCCGGATCTCATACTCATATTCCCCGGAAGAGGTATAAAATTCGATGTCATAGACCCGCACCCCATTCTCATAGTCCTGTTTTTCTTTCGTAAATGTCGCATCCGATGAGGAAACTCCCGCGTCCGTCAAGGCGATGCTTTTCGCTGTGTCCAGCGTGATATCCGTGCTGTTCGTTGTGGTGCCTGTGCTGCCCGTTGCGGTCGTCCCGGAATTTGATGTGGCCCCGCCGGAGGTTGTGGTATTGTCCGTAGTATTCGCCGTAGTTCCCGCAGTCGAGGCAGTTTCAGCGGATGCTGTCGTATTGGAAGTTGTCGCCATGGTATCAGAGGCAGTCGTTGTCCCGCCTGCATCAGCCGCCGCGGTGCTCATCTCCGCGGAAGTATCTAAACCGGCTTCCGTTGTACTCCCGGCACTTCCTGAGGTCACGTATGTCTCTTTGGACTTGCTGTAAATCGCCCCGGTGTTGGCGTTTACCTCATACTCATATTCCACATTATCCGCATAAAATTCAATATCGTATACAATCAGGCCGTTATCGTAATCCAGCTCCGTCTTCGTAAATGTGACGGCGTCCGCTGTCAGCCCGGCGTCCGTCAGAGCAACCTCTTTCGCCGCATCGGCTGTGATTGCTTCCGTGGAAGCTGTAGTGTCACTCTGCGTTGCGTCATTGGTATCCGCCGTTTCAAAAACCTGTGAGGTTTTGTCCCCCGCTGTGCTTCTGTTGACTGCCGCGTAGGCTGTTGCTGTTCCTACAAGCGCCAGAACCACAAGAGCGCAGGTGATCGATATGACGGCTTTTTTCGTAGTTCCAAAAAATTTCTGAATAATCTCCTTCATCGTATTGTCCTCCTGTCTTTGTTTGACTACAGTATACCCGCCAAACATTAGAAGAACATTAGTATCTATAATTTTTTCTCTTTGGATTGCATTGGATTGCTTTGTCTGTGCTCCGAAATTCCCATTCTGTCAATTATGTGGAAAAATTCACACTATTGTAGTACAATTCATCCGGACAAACATCCTGTCCATTTGCCCATTCTACAGTATAGCCATTTGCGGACACACTCTGAAAATATTCTTCGTTTGCCAGCTCACTGTACCACTCTCCTCTGATATAAGGTTTCACATCAAAAATTTTCATTTCTCCGTTATCAAACTCGATCTGAAGTAAATAGTCCGGAAGCGGAATAACTGTTTTTGCAGTTGGTCGCAGCATTTTATCACATCTCTTTCTTTCGCAATTTATACTAACGGCTGTATCTTAAAATATCCGTCACCTTCACTTAAAAGTTTCCAGTTTGCGTTGAGTTCATCTTCATGTAGTGTCATCCACGCTTCTATCAGCTTCAGTTTATTACGTGGGAAATCACCTTCCAGAACTTCTCCATCCAGCGCAATGACTATTTCGTAATCTCCGTAAACGCAATGAATATGCGGCTTGTGATGTCTTCCCCCTTTTTCACTTTGCATCCGAATAATGATGCCATAAAACATAGATAATGTCGGCATTGCAAACCTCCCCTTTTTTTATTGTAGGAAATGATTAAGTCGTCCTCTGTAACTCTTGTTTCATTATGCCATCAGACTAAAATAAAGTAAAGCCCAAATTCTACGAACGCGAACCCGTCCGAGACCGGTGTGCGGTCGCCATTCGCAGAAATCCCGGCTGTTCGAATCGGGCTGTCCGATGAGGCGGCAGCACTGCGCCGTCCTCATCTCTTCAGCCGTCTCCTCTTCCCTCTTTGGCCCGGCCTCGTCAAAACATTTCTGGCCATCTCAGATGAAAAGAAAACCTGCTCCCGCACCCAGGTTTACTTTCCACGAAAATTTCCCCATCGTGGAAAGAGGCGATCTCCTCCGCCATGGCAAGGCCCAGACCACTTCCCCCTCCGGTGCGGGAAGCATCCGCCTGATAGAACCGATGGAAAATATTGGGCAGATCCTCCTCAGAGATGCCAATTCCATTGTCCTCCACGGACAGGGTAATTTCCCCGTTTCTGTCAGTAGTCAGTGATACTTTAATGTACCCGTTCTCCTTTCCATAGCGATAGGCGTTACTGATCAGATTGGAGAGAAGCCGGGTCAGAAGTTCCCGGTTTCCATCGCAATACACCTCTGGCTCTGCTTCACAGGTAAGGGCAATTTCCTTCTCCCGGATCAGCGCCATATCCTGGCACACGCTTTCGGTCAGTTCGGACAGATTCAGCCTTTCTTTTGCGTACCGCTCGGGCTGCAGCTTCAGGCGGGTGAAATCCAGCATACTGTTGATCATACGGTTCATCTTGCGGCCCTGCCGCCAGACCACATCCAGCGCTTCCTCGTATTCCTCCTTGGTACGCTCCTGCTCCAGAGACAGCTCGCACTGGGCGTTGATAACCGCCACCGGAGTGCGCAGCTCATGGGAAGCGTCAGAGACAAACTGCTGCTGGGTCTGGAAGGAGGTTTCCAGCCGGGAAAACATTTCATTAAACTGCTCCGCCAGCCGGTGCAGCTCATCATCTCCCTCACTTAATTCAATGCGCTTTTTTAAATCATCTCCCTGCCGAATCTGCGCCGCGGTATCCGCGATCTGGCGAATCGGACGCAAAATACGGCACGTAATCAGGTAGCCGCCGATAACGGCAACCAGCACCAGGCTGGGCAGCAGAATCAGGGAATACCGGGAAATATCCGACATCTCCGCGTCTCCCTGATTTTCAGAAACCACGCCGCGCAGCCATATATCCTCCAGCCCCTCTGTCTCCGGCTTTCTGTCAAAAACGTAATAGAGAATTCCATCTACAGTAATCCTCTGTACCTGAGAATCGGAAAATTTCAGGCCCGCGGTCTCCCGGATAATGGGGTTTTCCCCATAAATCAACGTACCGTCAGAACTGCACAGAGAGGTATAAACCCCATTAACCTGATCAAGAAAGTCATCGTCTATTTCGATATAGCCGTCTCCGTAACGAACATAATAATCCACGTCATTCATAGAGGCCATGTCCGCGGAAGAATAATATTCGACCTCATCCACGTTGCTCTCCACGTTCTGTATCAGATTGTCACGGATGGTTTTCTGAATGATCTGATTGCTGACAGATAAAATCACAAGGTAGGTCAGAGCCACCACCACAATCAAAATGACGGAAAACCAGAGCGTTATTTTCAGGCGGATGGATAGTTTTTTCAAGCAGAGTCTCCTTTCTTCACCGCGTCAGGAACCAGCATCCTGCAGACAAAATAATGTCTGCCCGGAAAGCAATCTTTATCGCAACGCAGCAGTCGTTCAAAAAGTGACATTTGCCGTAATCTTACTCTTCCCGGATCACATAGCCTCTGCCGCGCACTGTATGAATCAGCTTCTTCTCCTGCCCGCCGTCTATTTTGCGGCGCAGATAGCTGATATAAACATCCACCACATTGGTGCCGCCCTCATAGTCATAATTCCAGATGTGATCCTCGATTTTTTCCCGGGAAAGAATGATGCCGGCATTGTGCATCAGATATTCCAACAGCGCGTATTCCTTTGCGGAAAGCGTGATCTCCACTCCCCCGCGCATCACCCGTTTTGCCGCGCAGTCCATGACCAGGTTCCCCACCACCAGTTCGTTGCCCGCGCTTCCGTGAGAGGTGCGGATCATGGCCCGGATGC
>JAJQCU010000397.1 GCA_021202575.1 Lachnospiraceae bacterium | reverse complement strand
TTGGGCCGATCTTCACTCTGGCGGCAGCGGCTGTGAGCGGTTTTCTGATGCTGATTTACAGCGGGGAGGAGGAGATTGTCAGTGAGGGCGTCTCCTATCTCAGATTGTCCGCTTTCTGCTATGTGCTTCACGGACTGACGCTGACTGCCACCCTGCTTTTGCGCAGCGTGGGGAAGTCCAGAATTCCCATGATCTCCTCCGCCGTGGTTTTCCTCATTAATCTGGCCGGAAATTATGTGTTTATTTTCGGAAAGCTTGGTTTGCCGTCTTTGGGAGTTTGGGGCGCGGCGCTGTCCACCCTGCTGGCCCGGATTTTTGAGTTTGCCTTTGTGGCGGGCTATCTTTTTTTCTTTGACAAAACAGTAGGATACCGTATCCGGGATATTTTCGGGAGATGCTCGTCTGTGGCGGGAGAGTATTTCCGGATTGGACTGCCGGTCTTTGCCAGTGAAGCGATGCTGGCGGTGGGGAATAATGTGCTGGCCATGATTATGGGGCGCATCGGCGCTTCTTTTGTGGCGGCAAACGCCATGACCACAGTGACACAGCAGCTTTCCACGGTGCTGCTTCAGGGGCTTTCCCAGTCGGGCTGCATTCTTGTGGGGCAGACCCTTGGGAGAGAAGGGAGGGGAAAGCTTCCGAGGGCTTCCGGAGATGAAACGGAGTTTGGTTTTAAAAATGATGAACGAGGCCAGGCAGTGGAGCAGGCCTGGGCCATGCTGGGGCTGGGGCTTCTCACCGGCGTTGTGGGCGGGGCTCTGATTTTATTTTCTTCGGATTTTGTGATATCGGTTTATCGGGTGACGGAGGAGACTGCCGCCATCACGAGGCAGCTGATGCGTGCCATGGGGATCATCGTCGTTTTCCAGAGCGCGGACAGCGTGCTGACAAAGGGCGTGCTGCGGGGAGGCGGGGATACGCGCTTTCTGCTGGTGGCGGATGTGCTTTTTGTATGGATTGCCAGTGTGCCGCTGGGATTTCTGGCGGGACTGGTCTGGAAGCTGCCCGCTTTCTGGGTTTATTTCCTGCTGAAAACAGACCGGATCATCAGCTGCGGCTGGTGCCTGTGGAGACTGAGGAGCGGGAAGTGGATCAGGAAGATCGGAGCGGAGAAGAACAGGTAAGAACAGGTAGGAAAAGATAAGAACAGGTAAGAGTCAAGTCTTCTTGTAAAGAAAGATGGCAAAGGATTTAAGGGCAGGACAGCTGCGGATGTAGAGCAAACAGAGGAAGGGACAATGATTCAGGATATCGCGCCGCATAAATTTCATAATGAATTTCACTTAAAAAAGCCGGGTGCGCAGGACATTTTGCTGGTTTTCAATGATAAAAAGGAAGTGCTGGTCCGAAAATCCGATGAGGAGAACATCGGCTTTCCGCGCTGCGGGGAGATCATGAGCTTTATGACAGGGGAAAGTGCTTCACTCAAAGATGCGGATATGGAGCGTCCTTGGGAGCTTCCGGGAGCAACGGCGAAAGCGGGGATTGCGGATGTGCGGTGTATGGAATACGCGTTTTCCCTGGATGAGAATGACTATTATCTGCTGCTGGATTTTTCCAGCTCCGTCACACTTCCCGGCTGTGAGTTCCTGTCTCTGACACAGGTCCGGGCGGACACAAGGGATTCCAACAGACCGGCCAGCCTGCTGATCATGACCGGCTGGCATTTGTACGTCTGGTACCGCTCCAACCAGTTCTGCGGCCGCTGCGGTCAGAGAACTGTCCGGGACACAAAGGAGAGAATGCTGAGCTGCCCTCATTGCGGCAACATGATTTACCCCCGCATCAATCCGGCGGTGATCGTGGCGGTGACGGACGGCGACCGGCTTTTGCTGTCCCGGTACGCGGGCAGGGTACATACCGGATACGCGCTGATCGCGGGCTTCGTGGAGATCGGCGAGACCCTGGAGGAAACGGTGGCCAGGGAGGTCATGGAGGAGGTGGGCCTGAAGGTCAGAAACATCCGCTATTATAAAAGCCAGCCCTGGGGCGTGGACGGCAATGTGCTGCAGGGCTTTTTCTGCGAGCTGGACGGGGAGGACCACATCCGGCTGGACAGGCGGGAGCTTTCCATGGCGCAGTGGTATCACCGGGAGGAGATCCCGGTGGAGGACGACGGCTACAGCCTGACCAGGGAGATGATCGGGGTGTTTAAACATGGAAGATTTTGAATAACAAGGGTGATATTTTCATATAATAAAAGTGTGCAAAGTGTACGTTTTGCACACTTTTTTCTTGACTAAAACATCGGCAGAGATTATGATGGAGGTATCAAAGGAGATGATTGATATGATTATGGAACAGTCCACGGAGGTCAGGAAGCAGTGGAGCGCCGTCTGTGACAGTGTGATCCATGATAAGCCCTGTTTTATTAAACGTACAAGAGATAAAATGTGGTTTTCCAATCTGGAGACCATGGAGGAGATTCTGTCGGCATATTGTTTTACGGCTCAGAGGTTTGTGGAGGAGGACGGCTCCGTCACGCTGTCTCTCAATGAAATTGATCTCATGGAGAACGGAGCGGATGAGCGAGAGGCAAGACGAAAGCTTGGGGAGTCCGTTCTGGAGTATTCTGCGGAATATTATAATGAGTATGAGCTGTACAGCCATGCTCCCAATCGCAGGAGGCATATTCCGTATATATTTAAAGCCCTGATTATGGACGATCCTGAGCAGATAGGAGACAGTATCCAATGCCAAAGTGGAA
>JAJQCU010000139.1 GCA_021202575.1 Lachnospiraceae bacterium | reverse complement strand
CTATGTGGATGGAAAGCTTAAGGAGGAAAAAAGCGGCTCCCATGTGTTTGCTTTCATTGTTCCTATGAGCGGGGAACACCGGATCAGGGCTGTGGCGGGAGAATGTGAGGATGAATCTGTGATTCGCAGGGTGGACAGGGCTAATCCCGATTATTTTCTTAATAAAACACGCGGCAGCAGTGCCAACTGGGTGTGACTTTTCCGCCCGCGAAGAAACAGAACGAAAGCAACAGAGAGAAGGGCGGCAGACCGTCACTCGCCCAAAGAAGGAGGTATTACAGTGAAAGACAAAAAGAGAAAGAAGGAACTGAAAAAGGCCTACAAAAGAACGAAGCGCAAGTATATCCGCCCCTTTAAGGGACTGAGCGTCTTAAGTATCGTGATTGCCGTCATCATGGCGCCCATCCTGGTTTTGGTGACGGTTTTCGACAATACGGTAGCGGCTTATGTGGGCGGCACCTTCTGGAAGCTGGTGGATGAGGACGAGAGCGCCCAGTATTATACCAGCGATTTCGATTCCGTGGAGGATATGACCGCTTATGGCCTGGAGGTGGCCCTGCAGGTGGAGGCGGAGGGCGCGGTCCTTTTGATGAATGAAAATAACGCCCTGCCGCTGGAGAAAGGCGCGGCGGTGAGCTGCTTCTCCACCTCCTCCGTCAATCTGGTCTACGGCGGCACCGGCTCCGGCAATATCGATGCCAGCACCGCGGATACTTTGAAAACCGCGCTCGAAGATGTGGGATTTGCCGTGAATGAGACTCTGTGGGATTTTTACGCGGAGGGTGACGGATCGGAGTATCTGAGGGTAAACGCGACGGTCGTTGCCACGGAGAGCGCGGTCGTCTCGGAAGCGCCGTGGAGTGCTTACACGGATGAAGTTCTGTCTTCTGTTGCCTCCTATGGGGACGCTGCCATTGTGGTTCTGTCCCGTGTGGGCGGCGAGGGCGCCGACCTGGAATATGAGACCACCAATTATCTGGCGTTAGATGAGAACGAAAAGGAAATGATGGCGCAGGTCGCGGCCATGAAAGCAAACGGTACTGTGAAAAAGATTATCGTCCTCATCAACTCCGCCAATGCGCTGCAGGTGGATTTTCTGAAGGACAATGAATATGACGTGGACGCCTGCCTGTGGATCGGGGATGTGGGAATCTCCGGAATCAACGCGGTGGCGCAGATTCTCTGCGGCGACGTCAATCCCTCCGGGAGTCTGGTAGATACTTACTGTTATGATAATTATTCTTCCCCGGCCATGCAGAATTTCACGCCTGTGACCTATGCGGGGAATACAAGTGCTGTTCCCAGCAACGCGGATACCTATATGATTTATCAGGAAGGAATCTATATTGGTTATAAATACTATGAGACCCGCTATGAGGATACAGTAATGGGAACCGGCAACACGGAGGGCTATGTTTACTCTGACGATGTGGCGTTCCCCTTCGGCTATGGCCTGTCCTATACCACCTACGAGTACAGTGATATGTCCGTGAAATATGATTCCGCTGAGGATGTCTTCCTTGTTTCTGTCACGGTCACGAATACAGGCGATACCTATTCCGGCAAGGAGACTGTCCAGATTTACGTCCAGTCCCCTTACACAGAGTATGATGTGGAAAACGGGGTGGAGAAGGCCGCAGTTTCCCTGGTCGGTTTTGGCAAGACGCAGATTTTGGCTCCCGGCGCGTCTGAGACGCTGGAAATCACCGTCAATAAGAGCGACATCGCGTCCTATGACTCCTATGGGGCGGGAACCTACATTCTGGATGCGGGCGATTATTACCTGACTGCCGCGACAGACGCCCATAACGCGGTTAATAATGTTCTGGCTGCCAAGGGCAATACCGTATCGGACCGCATGGACGCCGAGGGCAGCGCGGATCTGACCTGGTCCTGGACGGAGGATGAACTGGATACTACCACCTACGCGGTCTCCGCCAACGGGACTGAGATTACGAACCAGCTTTCGGACGCCGACCCGAACCTGTATGATGGAATTGAGACGGAGGTCACATGGCTTTCCCGCAGTGACTGGACCGGCACATGGCCCTCAGAGACCGTGCAGCTGACGCTGACGGATACTCTGATCGACGACCTGCAGGATTTGCAGTATGATCCGGATGATTACGACAGTGTCGAGATGCCGACGCTGGGCGCCGATAACGGTCTGACACTCTATGATATGATCGGCCTGGACTATGACGACCCGCTCTGGGAAGATCTGCTGGATCAGGTGACCTATGATGAAATGGTCAGCCTGATCGGTGACGCCTTCCACTGGACCATGCCTGTGGAATCGATAGAGGCGCCCGGCACCAGGGATGAGAACGGCCCGCAGGGCCTGACCGCCAGCCTGCTGGGCTCTGACGCGACCCAGCTCGACGCCACCGCTTTTACCTCGGAGGACGTCATGGCAGCCACCTTTAACGTGGACTTAATGACTGAGGTCGGAAATGTGATCGGCAACAACTGCCTGTCGGCGGAAATCATGTGTCTGTACGGCCCCGGCAACAATATCCACCGCACTCCCTACGGCGGCAGAAACTTTGAGTATTATTCGGAGGACGGCTACCTCTCCGGTAAAATCAGTCAGTACGAGGTCGCCGCGATCGAGGCCAAGGGCGTCCATGTGGTCATGAAGCATTTTGCCTTAAATGACTGTGAACAGGACCGTATCGGCCTGGGCGTATGGATCAATGAGCAGGCCGCCCGTGAGGTATA
>JAJQCU010000175.1:14040-15868 GCA_021202575.1 Lachnospiraceae bacterium | reverse complement strand
GTACGGAGGGTACCATCGGCGGCGGTATTTTTAATGAATATATCCGTTCCGTCAGAGCGGACGCGGTGATCTACGGCAAGGCCTGTCCGCTGTTTGTGCCTCTGGTGGAGGAGGGACTCTGGGAGGACCCGGTGACGGAGGAGATCGCCCGCCGGTACTTAAGCGAGCTGATCGACCTGGATATTGATACGCTGGTGCTGGGCTGCACTCATTATCCGCTGATCCGCTCGGTGATCGGCAGAATCATGGGGGACGGCGTGACGCTGGTGAATCCGGCCTATGAGACGGCCATCGAGCTGAAGCATATGCTGAAGGAGCAGGATCTGCTGAACGATGTGGAACCGGCCCTTGGCAGCAACCGTTATCAGTTCTATGTGTCCGACGGCGCGGAGAAATTCAAGCAGTTCGCCAACTCCATTATGAAGTATGGGGTTCTGTCCACGAAGACTATTCATATTGAGGAATATTAGTTTTTGATATGACTATGATACAAGGGACAAAAGGTCAGAAATCGAATGCTCGCATTCGCATTTATGACCTTGGGGACCGCAACGACATGAGGAAGGAGCAAATTTGGCCGCTTTTCAGGCCAAATTGTGCGGATTCCGAATGGCGTCATGGATTGCGGGAGCGTTTTTTGCGGAGCAATCCATGGTATCATACCCTTTTGTCGCTTTAATCATGACTATGGAAAATAAAAAAGTACTCCTGCACATTCGGGGAATGCAGTTTGACATTTCCCACAGCGATGAAGAGGACGGCGCCATTGAGACGGTGACCACCGGCATACTGCGCAAAATCGGCGCCCGTTCTGCCCCGATCGAAGAACGGGATATGGACCGGGACAGTGTCAGCGGTTCTGAAACAAAACAGAATATCGGCGGGAATGTCAGCGACCCTGATACAAAGCGATATATCGACCAAAACGCCAGCGGCCCCGATGGCTGTTATGTGATAAAATATGAGGAAATTCAGGAAGACTTCGGCCAGGCCAGCAGAGTGCTTTTAAAAGCATCCCCCGGCCGTCTGGAAATGACAAAAAGAGGGCTGCTGAACGTCCGCATGGAATTTGAGGAAGGCAAATATACCCAGTCAGAGTACGGCACTCCCTTCGGGGATCTTCTGTTCGGCATCCATACCAGACAGGTCAGGGTTGATGAGAGGTCGGAGGGGGTTTGCATCCACGCAGCCTATATGATGGAGATGAACGGGGAGTATCTGGCCGACAGCGCGATTGAGATTCTGGCGGAATACATCGATTGACGGCGTGGCAGAACACGCCGGAGGGCATGCCGGTTGTCAGCATGATGGGAATTCCGGGGAGCCTGTGGACAGAGACGTTAATACAGCATCTCCTCCAGATAGGGACATCGCTCCGGGGCGGAAGGATCAGCGAAAGCTCTCCCCTCGCAGGTGACATACCGGACTTTGCGGCAGTAGGTGTCGCAGTGCCATGCGGCAAGGCGTTCTCCTCCCCCGGCTGCCCGGCTTTCCTGTTTACCGGAAAGTGATTCCTGCTCATCGGAAAGTGATCTGAGAGAAGCCTGTGGGATCTGCTGTATTTTATGCTGTGTCTGCTGTTGTATATGATTGCTGTCTGTACTGTTTTGATTCATGGAGAACCTCTTTTTTTATTCATGAAGCGGTTTGATGCTTTGATGCATGGAAGGTAAATGCGGAGAATATGCTGCAGCTGCGGGTATGAAACAGCGGGAGCCGCCTGTTGATCAGGGGCTCCCGTTTGCGCTGCATGTGTTTATTTCTTTTTCTGGAGTGGCTCCGCGCCGGCTTTCTTCTGGAGATTGGCAACGGTGCGCTTCCACCAGCC
>JAJQCU010000175.1:3010-14030 GCA_021202575.1 Lachnospiraceae bacterium | reverse complement strand
CCAGCCCTGCTTCTTGGGCTCAGGGGTGGGAAGCTTGCCGTGAAGAGCCTTCACTTCCATGATATAAATACCGCTGATGGCGGCCCGGACCTCCTTCTTGACGGGAATGGAGTCGAAGATAGAAGCGTCGCACATCAGAGTGGTGATCTGCGGCCCGATCTTGGCCTTGACCACTGGGACCTTGGAGCGCTTCAGATACCAGGGCGTTTCCTTTAAGACAACGTCCGGGAGCCCCGCCTCCTTTAAGGGCATGTTTTTTTTGTCAATGATCAGCATGGAGACATATTGCTTGTGCGCCTCCAGCATGGCCTGCTGCTCCGCCTGTTTTTTCTGGGTTTTTTTGCCGGTGAAGTAAAGGATTACGACGCCGATGATCAGCACCAGCAAAACGACCAGTAAGATGATTCTTAGCATATAGGTGGCTTCCTCCTGTGAATTTCTGTGGACACAGTGTCCGATTGAGGCTATTCTATCAAATTTTCCGGGATTAAGCAATCAAAACGAAGGCAGATTCGGGAAAAGATTTGAGAAAAACGCCGCGATTTTTAATTTTCTGTGAAAACAAAACTACCCCTTTCAAGAAAAAGTATTTTGTGCTATGATGGACAGGTATCGGCGGATGGAACGGGCATTGGTGAGCGAATGGATATCGGTGAAAAGAGACTAAAGTGTGGTCCCATGGAACCCTGAAATCATATTGATACGATGGAATAGCAAGATGAAATGAGAAATTAAAGGAGATTTTATGAATAAAAAAAGGAATCTGCTCATCGCAGCTGCGGCGGTGGTGGTTGTGGCCGTTCTGATTGTTTACACGGCTGTCAGTAACGGAAGAGCTTCCATGGAAACGGATACAGCGGACAGCGCGCAGACAGCGGAGAGTACAGACTCCTCCTCGTCGGAGAGCGCGGATTCCGCTGAGGAGATTACGGTTGACAGTGAAAATCCGTCGGCCAGCTCCTCTCTGGTGGTCACGGTGACGGACGGCACCGTCACCTCGCTGAAGGATTATCCGGAGGAGGATTATGTGACGCTGGGCGAGTATATCGGGATGGGGATACCGCCAATATTGACTATACCGGCTTTCTGGACGGCGAGGCCTTTGACGGCGGTTCTGCTTCCGGGTATGATCTGGTGATCGGCTCCGGCTCCTTCATTGACGGCTTTGAGGACGGACTGATCGGCGTGGCCGTGGGCGATACAGTTGACCTCAATCTGACCTTCCCATCGGACTATGCCAACAATCCCAGCCTGGCGGGCAAGGAAGTGGTGTTCACCGTGACGGTCAATTATGTGACGCCGGATATGACGGATGACAACGTGGCGCTGGCGACCGGCGGCAGCTACAGCACTGTGGACGAATTTGAGGAATTCTGCAGAGCCTATCTGGAATATTACGCCGAGTATGAATATCAGTCTGATCTGGATTCGGCGGTGATTGAGGCGGTGATATCCATCTGCACAGTGTCGGAGGTGCCGGACTTCCTTTACAATATGCTGTATGAGAACCTGACGGCCAGCATCGAGTCCGAGGCGTCCTACTATGGACTGGACGGGGACACCTACTTCAGCTATTTCGTTGGTATGTCTATTGCTGAGTTTGTGGTGATCATGGCGGATGAATACGCGCCGGAGGTTATGATTTTCCAGGCTATCGCCAACGCTGAGGATCTGAACCCCACAGAGGAGGAAATGTCTGAGCAGGTGGAGGCATACATGACCTATTACGGTTATGAGACCGAGGAAGAGGTGTATGAAAATATCATTTCCAGGGAAAGCCTGGAAATGTACCTGATGCAGACTCTTGTGGCGGATTTCCTGGCGGATAACGCGGTGGTTACAGAGACGGAAGAATAGGGGGGAAGACCTATGGACATGACAGATATCAGAGCATTATACAGGGATACGGACAGCTATGTGGGCAGAGAGGTGACAGTCGGGGGCTGGATCAGAAGCATCAGAGACTCTAAGACATTTGGCTTTATCGTGCTGAATGACGGCACCTTTTTCCAGCCGCTGCAGATCGTTTACAGCGACAGCCTGAGTAATTTTAAGGAGATCAGCGCCCAGAACGTGGGGGCGGCTCTGGTTGCCAGGGGCACCATCGTGGCCACGCCCCAAGCGAAGCAGCCCTTTGAGATGCAGGCGGCGGAGGTGACGGTGGAGGGCGCTTCCGCGCCGGACTATCCCCTACAGAAGAAGCGCCACAGCTTTGAGTATCTGCGGACGATTTCTCATCTCCGTCCCAGGACCAACACCTTTGAGGCGGTTTTCCGGGTGCGCTCCCTGATCGCCTACGCCATTCATACCTTTTTCCAGGAGAGGGACTTTGTGTACGTGCATACGCCCATCATCACCGGAAGCGACTGCGAGGGCGCGGGCGAGATGTTCCAGGTGACGACTCTGGATTTAAATAACCTGCCGAAAAACGCGGACGGCGCCGTGGATTACAGCCAGGACTTTTTCAATAAGCCCACCAATCTGACGGTCAGCGGCCAGCTGAATGTGGAAACCTACGCCATGGCCTTCAAAAACGTGTACACCTTCGGCCCGACATTCAGGGCGGAAAATTCCAATACCACCCGCCATGCGGCAGAGTTCTGGATGATTGAGCCGGAGATTGCTTTCGCGGATCTGAATGACGACATGAGGCTGGCGGAGGATATGCTGAAGTTTATTATCCGTTATGTGCTGGAGAAAGCGCCCGAGGAGATGGCCTTTTTCAATCAGTTCGTGGACAAGGGGTTGATTGACCGCCTGACGCACGTGCTGAATTCGGAGTTTGGCCATGTGACCTACACGGAGGCCATTGCGCTTTTGGAAAAGCACAATGATAAATTTGACTATAAGGTTTCCTGGGGCTGTGATTTGCAGACGGAGCATGAGAGATATCTGACGGAGGAAATCTTTAAGCGCCCGGTGTTTGTCACAGACTACCCGAAGGAAATCAAGGCCTTCTATATGAAGCTGAATGAGGACGGCAAAACCGTGGCGGCCATGGACTGCCTGGTGCCCGCCATCGGCGAGATCATCGGCGGCTCCCAGAGGGAGGACCGGCTGGACGTCCTGGAGGCCAGGATGGACGAGTTGGGGCTGAAGAAAGAGGACTACGATTTTTATCTGGATCTGAGAAAATACGGCTCCGCGCGCCACGCGGGCTTTGGACTGGGGTTTGAGCGCTGCGTCATGTATCTGACCGGCATGGGGAATATCCGGGATGTGCTGCCGTTCCCCAGGACGGTGAATAACTGCGAACTATAAGCGGCTGTGAATAAGAGAAGTAGAAGGTAACAGGGGTAAGGATGAAGCTATACAGGAAAATAACCGCGCTGGTACTGGCCGGGGTGATACTTCTTGCGCAGATTGGGGTGCGCGCGGAGGATATTCAGTCCCTGCAGGAGGAAAACGAGGCGCTGCAGCAGAAGATCGAAAGCGAGCAGAGCGAAATCGAGGAAACCGAAGAGCAGATGCTGGAGCTGGAAATGGAGATCGACGATCAGAAATCCGAGATGATCAACATCATGAAGGATATCGCCGATACGGAGCAGGCCATCGCGGACAAGGAAGAGGAGATCGCCAATAAGGAGGAAGAGATCGCCGCCAAGGAGGAGGAGATCGCCGCCGCGGAGGAAGAGTATGAAGCGGCCTGCACCCGAAGGGATGAGCAGTACGAGGCCATGAAGGTTCACATACAGTATATGTATGAGAATGGGGACGCCAATTATCTGGTCCTTCTCCTGGAAGCGGAGGATATGAGCCAGCTGTTAAACCGGGCGGAGTATATCGAAAGCCTGTATTCCTATGATTCCCAGGTGCTGGCGGACTATGAGGCCACCATGGAGGAGATCGCTGATCTGCAGGCTGGCCTGGAGGAACAGAGGGCGGAGCTTGTGAGCGAGCAGTCCGGCCTGGAAAGCGAGGAGGCTTCCCTTGTCAGCGTAAAGGCGGAGCTGGAGGCGCAGGAGGCGTATTTAAATGAAATTATCGCCAGCCTTCAGACCAAGGTAGACAATTTTGACGCTCTTTTAACGGACGCCCAGAACCGGGTCAGCTCCTATAAATCACAGATTGCCAGCAATAATACAAAGATTACGGAGTTGGAGGAAGCGGCTGCTGCGGCCGCCGCAGCCGCTGCGGCACAGAGCAGCTCCGGAAGCACTTCCTCCGGTACCACAGAGACCGCCTCCGGCGGCTCCGCCACAGCTCAGGCCATTGCCAATTACGCCCTGCAGTTCGTGGGAAACCCCTATGTCTGGGGAGGGACCTCGCTGACCAACGGCTGTGACTGCTCCGGCTTTGTCATGTCCGTGTATGCGGCCTTTGGCTATTCCCTGCCCCATTCCTCTTACAGTCTGCGGAGTGTGGGAACGGGAGTCAGCTTAAGCGAGGCGCAGCCCGGCGATATTGTTTGTTACAGCGGTCATGTGGCAATTTACATAGGCAACGGGCGTATTGTCCATGCCAAGAGCTCCAGCACAGGAATTGTGACGGATAACGTGTATTACAGTTCCAGCACGGTGGTGCTGGCGGTGAGAAGGGTTATCTGAGTAAACTGCATGACGCCGGTGAACAACCCGTGAAAGTTTTTTGAAAGTTGAAGCATATCATAAAGCAACGCCCGACAGAACATACTGCCGGGCGATTATTTTTATGAACTGCCCCGGGATAAAGACGGCTTCGTCTGATACTGTGTTCGGTTCGAACAGCGGATACCGGAGAATGCCCCTACCGGTTCCCGATGAAAAATTCCAGCGCTCTGCCGACCACGGCCAGCAGCACCTTTTCGTATTCGGCCCACTGCTGTCTCCGCTTTTTGCGGGCGAACATCACATAGTTGAAATTCTCAGACTGCTGTGAGAATTTATAGAAAAACGAGGACATGATATCCATCTTCAGCAAAACCGCGGAAATATCCGGAGAAATACTCTGTAAATTAAAAATGTTGGACGCATGGAACACCCCGTTCTTATCGAAGCTGCTCTTAAAATTCTCGTCAGGCCTTGTCAGGACAGGATCCTCCGCCACAGTCAGGCTGAGGTTCTCCTTATCCCAGGAAACAAAGGAATTGGCACCACCGTATACGATGAATATGGCGTCCAGATCAAAGCTGTAGCCCACCTCGTTAAGCATGGTCTCATAGTTTACGACTCTTTGCTCCGCGAAAAGGTTGATCATGTGCAGAATGACGCCGGTCTTGTCATTCCTCAGCTCCGCCAGCTTCCGTGCGCTGGTGCTCTGAGACGGGGTGCGGTTTTCCAGAATATCGTGAAGCCCCGGGGTGAACATGATATAGCGGTTCTTGCCCTTTTCCTTGGCAAGGTAGAGCATTCTGTCGGCGGCCTTGAAGACCTCGTCATAGCTCGCGCCCTGGTCGGGGTAAGCGGCGGCTCCCATGGAGCAGGTGACCAGATGGTCCTTCAGCTTATCCTTGTAGGAAAGCTCCACTCTGACGCGGATGGTACGAAGGAGCGTCCTCAGCTCTGTCAGATTATCCACGTGGGACAGCACCACCATCAGCTCATCCCCGCCGATTCTGCCTACCATGCCCAGCTCGCCGATGCTGTTCTTGAGGATTTCCACCGTGTTTGCCAGAACCTCGTCCCCGAACAGGTGCCCGTAATTGTCATTGATCTCCTTGAAATCATCCAGGTCGATAATCACCAGATAGATCCTGGAGACGGCAGCCGCCATGGAATTCTTGCCGTATGAAATAATGGAATTCTTAATCAGAACGGGCAGCCACGCGTCCATCAAATACATCATACTGTTGTCCGCGTCCTGAAGCCCCGCGGCCGGGGTGATGAGCCCCAGAATTCTGAATTCGCCGGAGGAGGTATGGTGAATCGACTGACAGCGGAAATCAAAGAGCTCCGGCTTTACCGTATCCAGGATCGCGCTGGTTTTGATGCTGTAGCGGAAGCTGGCTTTCCCCTGGGAAAGAGCGGCGCACAGGTGCTGGAACTCATTTTTGGAGGAAGGATCCAGACCGCTTTCTATCCTGGCCTGCCATTCAGAAAGCGTCCCGGAAAAGAGCGGCATATGCTGGTTGCTGCACTGCCTGTAGACGATCAGGGCGTCCTCGCTTACGGTATAGGTCAGGATAATACAGTCGTTGATGCCAAGCAGCAGCTCGTACTCATCATTTAACTGCTGGAATCTCCGGTCGTCATTGCGCGGATCCAGCTCCAGGAACTCGAAACGGTACAGCCTTCCCCCGGTCGGACTTTCCTTGGCGACAGGGGAGAGCTTGACGGAGGCCCAGAAGGCGGAGCCGTCCTGCTTTTCCAGGCGGACGGAGGTGTAGATGTAAGGGAGCTGTTCCCGCTTCAGGTTAAGAAAGGCTTCCTTAAATCTCTGAATATCGTCATGGTGGATACCCTGCGTGATGGGAGCATAGAGATCCCGTCCCAATGTTTTATAGAAGCCCTCATCTGAGGTAACCGGAAGAAACCGCTCGTCAAAGACAGCGGAGCCGTAATTGATATTATTGTCCATTTTGTAACCCATACCTTCTCCCGCGTGAAATACAGAATTCCCATATCAGGTGATTGATTTGTCCGCCGCATATGTCTTTTCACCGGCAGGCTAGCGACATGGCGCTTCTTTATCGCTTATTTTAATATAAAGTTGTGAATAACGCAACAAGCAAATCCTTTTTAAAACGGATTTTTTGGCATTTTTTCATACAGGAAAAGGAAAAATGCTTTTGATTTGCAATAAATTGACGGTAAAACATGAAATCTGTACTTGCCAAACCTATAGGAAGAGTTGTAAAATAGATTCCAATATGGGGAAGAGTTTGTCTGCGGGCTTTTGAGGGAAAGGCGGGGCCCGTGAACAGCGGTCTGATGACCGAGAGGTTTTTTATGACAGATGATTTAGTGAAGGCGGATGAGGAGAAAAGAAAAGCGACGCAGGAGGCGATCAACGAGCTGTGGGATACCATGTACACCAACGACGAGGGCATCGCGAAGGTAGACCGGTTTTTACAGTACAAGGATCCGGAGCAGCCCTGCGGGCTTTTAGTGATTGACGTGGACCAGCTCCAGGAGATCAATATCAGCTATGGCCGTGATATCGGAGACGAGGTGGTCCTGGAGGTGGGAAGGCTTCTGTGCAGAAGCTTTAGAAAGAACGACATTCTGATCAAAGCCGGAGGGGACTCCTATGTGGTGTTTCTGAAAGGGATGCCTCATTCGGCGCTGGTAAAGAAAACGTCGGATCTGCTGCACAGCATCCGGGAGATCCGGGTCAGCCTGGAGGAGGTCTCCGTCACCTGCAGTATCGGGGCCTGTTACCTTCCGGAGGGAGCGGAGGGATTTAATTATATGCAGCTTCTGGCCAACGCGGACTGGGCGCTGCACCACGCCAAGCAGCATGGGCGCAACCGCTATGAATTCTGCGATGACATCAACCGCTGCAGGAGCGGAGCAGCGCAGTATTCCGTGCCGGAACAGAATTTTGCTCCTCAGCGTTTTTCGCAGAGCGCGGAGAAGCCGGTTCCCGAGTTCTGCTACAGAGAGGGCGTGACGCTTCCGGATTTCGATTCGCTGACAGGCCTGATTTCCTTCACCAGATTCCGGGATGAGGTGGATCAGGTGCTCAGCTCTCCGGACAGGGGAAGCTGGGTCATGGTCTACAGCGACTTCCTGCATTTCAAATATTTAAACCAGCACTATGGCTATGATGTGGGTGATTTCCTTCTCAGAAATTTCGCGAGTTTTATTATTGATACCATGCGTAGTCCGGACCGGATTTATTTCGCGAGGGTAATCTCCGACCAGTTTGTCCTGTTTATGCCCTGTACTGACAGGCAGGAGGCGCCCGGCAGGGTTGATACCATCAACAGAAAGTTTATCAGCGCCTACCACTCCCATTTCCCGGACGCCAATCTGAGGATCCGTTCCGGCCTTTACTTTATTGAAGAGGATTGTACGGGAGCGTCCGCCGCGATTGACGCCGCCAATTCCGCCAGAGTCCACGTAACGGACGAAACGGAGAGCTCCGTCTGCGTCTACGGCCCCAGCATCCGCCAGGAAATCGAGATGGAGAATCAGGTCCTGAACAATATGAATCAGGCCATGAAGGACGGGGAGTTCAGGGTTTACCTGCAGCCGAAGTTTTCGCTGGATGATTATTCCATCACCGGGGCGGAGGCGCTGGTGCGCTGGCAGAAGCCGGACGGCACCATTATACCGCCGGATTCCTTTGTCCCGATCTGTGAGCGGACGGGGAAGATCGTGGAGCTGGACTTTTATGTCTTTGAGAAGGTTGCCGAGTTCCTTGCCAAAAATAACGAGCTGGGACGCAGGCAGGTACCCATCTCCATCAACGCCTCCGCGGTACATGCCACAGAGCAGGACACAGTGGAGAGATACCTTGAAATCCTGAAAAAGTACCATGTCGATCCGTCCCTGACGGAGATTGAGCTGACGGAGACGGCGGCGGTTTCCGATTTTGACAATGTGGTCAGCCTTTTCAACAGGCTGAAGGCCGCGGGCATGCCGATATCCCTGGATGATTTCGGCGCGGGGTATTCGGTCCTGAATTCCATTGTGGATATCCCGGTGGATACCATCAAGGTGGATCGGCTGTTCATTGTGCACTGCGAGAAGAGCGAGAAGGGACTCTACCTGTTAAGGCACATTATCGCCATGATGAACGACATGGGATATCACGTGATCTGCGAGGGCGTGGAGACCGAGGAGCAGATCCGGATTCTGAAGGATGCCGGCTGTCATGAGGGGCAGGGCTACTGGTTTTCCAAGCCGGTGCCGATTGAAAAATATGAGGAGCTGATGTACGGCGCGGCTGTGTGACAGCTCCTTGAATATCAGAAAATGTCAGGAGATGAAGAGCGCGCGATGACTTACCTGAAAGAAAATGAGCCGCATATGGAGGCCTCGATGCGGCTTCTGGCTCAAACTTATCTGAAGATCCTCATGGTCAATCTGACGGAGGATTCCCATATTGATATCAAGCTTCAGGACTTTGAAAGGACGGCTGACACAGGCTACCGGACCAGGATATCGGAATGGCTGCGGGAGTTTGCCCTGACCGGCCAGGTTTATTACGCGGATGTGGACCAGTACCTGCGGGCGACCGACCTCCAGGTTCTGAGAGAACACTTCCGCCATTCCGATGAAAGCGTGCGCGTGCGCTATCGGAGGGCGTCGGGAGGGGAGTTCCGCTGGGTACAGATGGACCTCATCAAGGCGGAGGATTACACGGATGATGATCAGATCGTCATGCTTTATATCCAGGATATTCACGATTCCTACATCAGGGAGCTGGAGGAAAGGCGGGAGCTGGAGTATTACTGCAACACGGACGAGCTGACAGGGCTGGGAAACATGTACGCGCATCACAATGTATGCGGCATAATTGCGGACTCCATGAGAATTCATGATATCGGCGTCCTTTTCGCGGATATAAACGGCTTAAAGGTGGTCAATGACACCAGAGGGCATGAGGCGGGCAACCAGTATATCCGCCGCTTCAGCGGGATGCTGACCAGGCATTTCGGACATGACAGCTGCTACAGGATCAGCGGAGATGAGTTCCTGGTGATTCGCACAGACAGTGCCGCGGAGGGGTTTGGCGAGGCAGCGGGGGAGTTTGAGAGGCTGGTCAAATCCGAGAATACACCGATTGCTGCTATTGGCTGGCATTGCCAGAGCGCGCTGGCAGTGGAGACGGTGGTCACGAAGGCTGAGACCAACATGTATATGGATAAGCAGCTGTTCTACGCGAGTCATCCGGAATACAAAAGGGATGCGGTAGAGCTACGTTTCCGCAACGAAACGGACTTTCTGATGGATGTGCTGACAGAGTCCTATCAGGTGCTGCTGTTCGCTGACCTGGAGAAGGACTCCTACAGGATTCTGCGCCAGAAATCGTCAAGCGTCAATCAGGGGGAGGCGGCGGAGGGACTCTATTCCGTGCGCAATGATTCCTTCTGCGATAAGTTTGTATCCGATGAGTTTGTGAGGCTGCGCAGGAGTGTGGGCAGCATCGCCAATCTGCGGGAGCAGCTGAAAACGAAAAAGCACCTGATCTGCGATTACCGCCTGAAGGACGGGCAGTGGAGAGAGTCCACCTTCTGGAAGATGGAGAGCGACGAGCGGGGGATTCCCTCAAAGATTATGTACTATTCTCAGAATATCGACCACTCCATGATCGACCGGATCAGTCGGCGCACCGAGGCGGAGCGGAAGTATTCCATGATCGCCGGGCTCAGGGAGGTGTCCAGCGGCATTTTTGTCATTTATCTGGATACGGAGAGGGTCGTGCTGAATGAAAATCTGACCCTTCCGGACATGATAGCGAATTATTTTGACGGGAACAGGGCCTGCGACGAGGCCAGAGAATATTTAATCAGGGAATTTCTGGCGGAAGGGCAGGAGGAACAGTTCAGGAAGGATACGGACCTTCTCTCCCTGCGAAAAGCGCTGACGGACAAGAAGGTTGTAAGCTTTTTTTACCGTATCCGCCCGGGATTCAGAAGGAGGGATACATACAGCTACTGCAAGCTCAGCTTTTCCCGCCCGCTGAGTGAGGAGGATGATCTTCTGGTCCTTGCCACGAAGGACATCACGGACGTTGTAAAATGGGCGAGGGGGGGCGGAGCCAGGGAGAATTTCAGGGCATCGGAGCCTGAGAACCCCGCGGATGCCGGTACGCCGCAGGAAGGATGATCTGGCGCAGGAAGGCTGTGAATAAGGCCGTTTTCTTTGGAAAAAGTGCCGGAAAATGTGAAATTTGCGGTTGACATATTGGGGAAAAATTACTACAATAAAAGGTACAAAAGTTGCGGGTGAGCGAGGGGGTTTATAAAAGGAAAGAAGGTATGGGTATGGAGAGGTATGAAAAGCCGGTAGTGCTGGATAATGAGGAGCTGGCGGAAGGGGTTTACGCGTCCAGCGGAGTGTCTTGCTATACTGTTACAAAGAATTTACATCAGAAGCCGGTCAATTAGACACGTCACCGAGCCCCCGAGCCTGGCAGAAAAGGCCGAAGG
>JAJQCU010000175.1:0-3000 GCA_021202575.1 Lachnospiraceae bacterium | reverse complement strand
TGAGAGGGTTTACATGAATTGGGTCTGGCAGGCTGCTACGTATGATTGGAGCAACGGAACACCGGGATATAAGTACAATTATGGTTGTCTGGGATGCCGCGCTTACAGAGCTAATGGCTGTGGACTGCTGACAGATTACGTTGAGTCAGGATATGCGTCCAGTTATGAGAGCGATATCGGATACTATCAGCCGACCTGGGAGCGAAAGGGTTATGGACCGGATGACCCGGTAACTGATTTTGACTGCGGCTGATATGAATATCTCAGGGACGGAAGGCTGGTACCGTTATTATGGGTGCTTTTCAGGGTATTAACCGCGATACATAAGTCAAAATGAAAAATCAAGAAATCAAGGGGGTATCAAAATGAGAGAAAATTATGAAAAGCCGATTGTACTGGCCAATGAAGAGCTGGCGGAGGGCGTGTACGCGGCCAGCGGCACAGACTGCTATACTGTGACAACGAATATCCATCAGAAGCCGGAGACCGGAAGGGGAGATTATCGGATTCAGGTCAACGGTGCTCATAGCGCGGATCATCACAGCACGGCGCAGACACTGGTAATCAGCTTTAATCAGGCGGTTACGTATGTAAGTTCCAATGGGTCTTTAGCTTCAGGAGATGGGTCAGCTGCTCTGCGTATAGATTATGCGTATCACAACAATGGCAGCGATAATATTGGCCTGGGAGACCTGATTGTGACGGCTGATCAGGGTCTGGCGGTTACCAACGCATATATTATATGCAATATGACATGCAGCCAGCATGACAGCTGAAACCGGCAGCACAGCAGGCTTCAGGGTTGCAGACAATCCCGGCGTATGGGGAAACTCATACGCCGGTTTTTTTCGGTTATGGAAGAGAATTTTGTAACGGTTCCTCAGGCCGATGTGTGCCAGGGGTTGCCGCGGAGCGCACAGAGAGCCGCGAGGAATACAGAAGAGGCTTTAATGGATGAAGAATAAGCTGGCGTTTTACATGGAGCGTATCAGAGCCGGCCGGCTGCAGGAGATGATCTCAGAGACGAAGTGGATCTACAGCTATGCCAGGCGCTACTGGAAGGCCATGATCTTTTATACCCTGCTGGGGCTGACCAGCACGGTGGTCTCTCTGGCCTCCAGCCTGGTGTCCCGTGATCTGGTGGATATCATTACCGGCCATAACGCGGGGGAGCTGATCTCCACCTTTGCCATGATGATCGGCCTGAATGTGGGGATGTCGGTGATGAATCTGATCTCCGATTACGCCTCCAGCTGGATCAGTATGCGGGTGGACACGGAGATCAAGGCGGAGATTTTTGAGAAGATTCTGGTGACGGACTGGGAATCGCTGACCAATTATCATACCGGAGATCTGCTGACCCGGTGGAGCTCGGACGCCTCCCAGATTTCCAGCGGCGTCTTAAGCTTTATCCCTAACGCGATCATCTATTTCTTCCGCTTTTTCAGCGCCTTTGCCATGGTGATCTATTATGACTGGACCTTTGCAGTGTTCGCCTTTCTGGGGATGCCGGTCAGCCTGCTTTTATCCCGGACGCTGATGAACCGCATGGTCAACAACAATAAGCGCAGCGCCGCTATGAGCGCCAAAATGTCCGGCTTCAATCAGGAGGCTTTCTCCAATATCCAGACCATCAAGGCCTTTGGCCTGATTTCTCTTTATGTGCAGCGCTTAAAACAGCTGCAGAAGGATTACATAGAGATGAAGCTGGACTTTAAGAAGATGTCGGTGTGGACATCTCTGATTCTGACCACGGTTGGTCTGGCGGTGTCTTATTTTTCCTATGGCTGGGGAATTTACCGGGTCTGGAGCGGCGTGATTACATATGGCACCATGACCATGTTTCTGTCCCTTTCGGGGACGCTGACAGGGGCGCTTCACAATATCACCTCTCTGGTGCCCACAGCCATCGGGCTGACCACCTCCGCCGGGCGTCTGATGGACATTGTGGAGATGCCGAGGGAGGATTACGCCGACGCGCCCGAGGTGGAAGCGTTCTGCGAAAAGTACCGGGACAGCGGCGTCAGCCTGTATGTGAATGAGGCGGCATATACATATAAGACAGGGACAAAGGTCTTTGACGGCGCCAGCTTTTATGTGCAGCCTCATGAGATTATCGCCCTGGTGGGTCCCTCCGGGGAGGGAAAGACGACCATGATGCGCCTGCTGCTGGCCTTGATGCCGCTGCAGGGCGGGGAGGCCTATTTCTGCGGAGGAGAGACGCAGGGAGAGATATGCCCTGACGGGGGTGAGAACGGGGAAGCCGCCCGGAGGGAACCGGGCTCTCCAGAGAAGGAGGACGGGACAGATGTGAAAGGCGACAGAATCGCCCTTTCCCCGGCGGCAAGGCAGCTGTTTTCTTATGTGCCACAGGGAAATACCATGTTTTCCGGCACCATCGCGGAGAATATGCGCAGCGTCAGGCCGGATGTGTCGGACGAGGAAATTGTGGAGGCGCTGAAGGAGGCCTGCGCCTGGGATTTTGTAGAAAAACTGCCGGATGGCATCTACAGTGAAATCAAGGAAAGGGGCGGTGGCTTTTCGGAGGGACAGGCGCAGCGGCTGTCCATTGCCAGGGCGTTGATCAGAAAGGCACCCATCCTGCTGCTGGATGAAGCTACCTCGGCGCTGGATGTGGCCACGGAGAGAAAGGTGCTTCGCGGAATCAGCGGGGATAAATCGCCCCGCACCTGCATTGTAACCACCCACCGGCCCACTGTGCTCTCCCTCTGCTGCCGGGTCTACGCCATTGAGGAGAAGCAATGCAGAGTCCTGTCAGAGGAAGAGATCCGCAAGATGATACTGGATTTTTGAGGGGAGAATACATCGCCAGCCCATCAAAGTCCACCCGGGTGGGGAGGAAAGGTTAAAGGATCGGGGCCGAGGTCAGAATGTCTGACGGTCAATCCATTCCTTTATGGTTTCGGCGGCGGAGGGTTCCCTGGTGCAATGCAGACGGCAGACCGGAATCCGGTCCTTCCGCCGTTCCTGGAACCTTTA
>JAJQCU010000189.1 GCA_021202575.1 Lachnospiraceae bacterium | reverse complement strand
GAAAAATTGCCGGATGATCTGAACCTGTGCTGCATGATGGACGGGAAGGTTCTGGCAAAAGAGTTTGTTGAAGACGGTTTATTCACAAAAATAGAGGAAATGCAGCTTGCCAGTCTGGAGTTTTATATTCTTACGAAGGAAGAAATCGAATGTCTGGCCAGGGACGGCTATCCATCCTCGACAAAAGAATATCAGCTGCTTCATCAGTTTTTCCAGGACAGACTGGGAATGGATGAAGAGGCCAGCAGTGAAATGTGCTTGGAAGCCTATCATATCTTCGTTTTAGATGAGCATCCCGAAGGATATATGAAAGAACTGAAGAAAAGAAAGATTGATCTTCCTGCCGGAGAAGATGGCAGAAAATTTCGGGAATTGCTTAATCAGGCCAGTGATCATACCCGTATGGTTTATCTCAGAGGGCATACGCCCATGGAAGTACTGGAGGATACGCAGAAGCTGGCTGGAGAGACGCATGCGTTGAAGGAAGAGATACAAAAGCTGGAAGAAGAGATCCGGAGGCTGACGGAAGTGAATCAGAAGAAGGCTGAGGAACTGCAGAGTCTGAGGGAGGAGAATCAAAATACTGCAGGACTGTTTGGGACGCAGGCAGGGGCACTGCCGTCCGCTTCTGCGAATAAACAGCCTGTGAAAAAACCTGAGCCCGCAAAGAAAATATACCCCAACGATCCCTGCCCCTGCGGCAGCGGAAAAAAGTATAAAAAATGCTGCGGAAGAAGGTAAAGTAAGCATCCGCCAAAAGGAAAAATCTGGGAAGGGCTGACCTTAGTATCTGTCCGCAATGCGGTGGCAGGCTTGTGGAGCGAAGCGGCAGGTATGGTAAATTTATGGGGTGCAGCAATTATCCGGACTGCAGATACAGCAGGAGGTTGGCAGGACAATCATAGGAAGGAGTTCAGATTAAGAAAAGAAAAAGTTGAAAAAGTTTGTGACGAATCGGTGTTCCCGTGCCTATATATAGTGAAGGGCCTTTACAAAAACAGTCGAATTGATGAGCCAGCTGGCGAAGTATAACACTTTGAATATTTGTACTTGAATATTTGACAAAATGGTGATAGACTGTAGTCGGGATGAAATCCTGACACCGGGCGCTTCAGAAGGAGGAATGCCATGGGTGTACAGGACACATCTACAAAAGATTACTTAAGTGACGCGGACATTTTCGCGGATGCGGTGAATTATTATCTGTACGGTGGGGAGAAGGTGGTAAAGCCCAATTCCCTGAAGCCTCTGAATTCTGATTTGCTTTTACATGTTTTCGGGCATGATGATGAAGCAAAAAGGCGCAAAGGGAAAGATAAAGAGGTGGAGCGATACCGCGATGTCGTGCGGCAGTGGAATGTAATGGAGGATGATACCTGCGCTTACGCAATCTTCGGCATCGAGGCGCAGACAAAGACTCACTATGGAATGCCGATTTGCAGTAACCTTTATGACGCGCTGCAGTACGCATTACAGGCTGAGGCGCTGCGCGCACTTCACAGGAGCGAGGGAGAGAAGGAGAGCTCAGAGGAGTTTCTGTCAGGCATGCACAGGACGGATCGGCTGGTTCCTGTGATTACCCTCTGTATTCACTTTGGCCCGGAACCCTGGGACGGGGCTTTGAGTCTGAGAGAGCTTATTGATCTGCCGGATGAGCGGCTATCGCCTTTTATTCAGGACTACAAAGTGCTGCTGATTGAGCCTTCCCGGATGAGTGACGAGGATTTTCAGAGGTTTTCCACAAGTCTGGGAGATGTACTGAGGTTCATGAAGGCGGCGCCGGACAAAAGGAAGCTGAAGGAATTGCTGAATGGGAATGAGGCGTATCAAAAGCTGGATCGCAAGGCGGCGCGGGTGATACGGGACTGCGCGAATGTCAAAATTGATATTGAAAGAAAGAAGGTGGTAAACGTGTGTAAAGGCTGGGAAGACGCGATCGAGGATGCGAGACAGGAAGAGCGCGAAGCGGCACAGGAGCGGGAGAGAAAGCTGTGTAAAGGCTGGGAAGACGCGATCGAGGATGCGAGACAGGAAGAGCGCGAAGCGGCGCAGGAGAGGGAGAAGAATTCGATTATCAGTAATTCAATTGAGGTTTATCGTGAGATGATTCTTCCGGAGATGGATATCCGGCAGCGCATTATGCAGAAATACGCATTGACGGAGCAGGAAGCTGACAGCTATATGATGTCTCAAAGCGCATAAATCGTGACATGGAATTTTAGAACAGCACTGCCAAAAAGCTCCTGTGGGAAGAATCGAAATCTCACGGAAGTTTTTCGTAGGGTATAGCATAAGTCCCGCCAGATGTACAGGCAAATTAATGATAGAAATGTCAGGTGGTCTGTGTTATACTGAAAAAAATGAGATAAGAGCATGAAATGGGAGGATCTTTTCATGTCTGATTACATTATGGATTTACGCAAAATCGTAGGCCATCGCCCACTCCTGCAGGTCGGCGCCAGTGTGATTCTGGAGGATGAGCGGGGGCGGATCCTGCTGGAGCTGAGGACGGACAATCACTGCTGGGGCTATCCTGGCGGCTCAGTGGATTTAGATGAAGTCGTGGAGGACGCGGCCAGAAGAGAGCTGTTTGAGGAGACTGGTCTTGTGGCCGATTCTCTGGAGTTGTTTGGCATATTTTCGGGGAAGGATATGCATTATGTATACCAGAACAAAGACGAAGTATCTAATGTAGAATTTGTATTTATATTCAAAAGAAACAG
>JAJQCU010000020.1 GCA_021202575.1 Lachnospiraceae bacterium | reverse complement strand
CCCTATGGCAGGCGCTATTTTATCACCAGGGACGCCGACGGGAATCTCCTGACAGTTCTGTCATTTCTTCCTTATCGTCAGAAGAAGGGCTACTGTCTGGATGTGATGTACCGAAAGCTGGACGGACCTACAGGCGCGATGGAGCATGCCATTATTTCAGCGGCCATGAAAATGAAGGAAGACGGCGTGGAGGAGGTCAGCCTGAATATTGCGCCTTTAGCGGGGATTGATATTACAAAGCCGGAGACGGTCCGGGCGGAAAAGCTGATGTATGAGATTTTCGCCAATATGGACTTCGCCTACGATTTTAAAAATCTGTACCGGTTTAAGAGTAAGTTTGACCCATCCACCTGGAAGCAGCGGTATCTGGTCTATGACCGCAGGATTCATCTCGTGCGGCTGGCCACCTCCATTACAAACGCCAAGGGCGCGGACGATCCGGCGCTTTACAAAAAGTACAGGAAATTTTTTATTTCCCTGTTGCTGTCCTCGGACCGGTACCGGGAGCCGCAGAATGAAGAGACGCAGGGGAATAATTGAATTCATTGACAGTACTTTCCGGCGGCAATATAATGTAACCCATAAACCACAAACACAAGGAGGTCGGAATGAACAATCACAAATTCTGCGAGGATCTGCTGGCAAAAATGACAGTGGAGGAAAAGGTGGCGCAGCTTTCCTGCGTTATGGCCATGCTGGTCTGCGACGGAGAAACGGTCAGCGAAGAGAAGCTCAAAAAACTGGCGCCCAACGGGCTGGGCAGGATGACCCAGTTTTCCACAAGCTTTGTCAGCGGGGCAAAGTCGGTGGCGAAGGCTTACAATGATATCCAGAGATATCACGTGGAGAATACCCGCCTGGGGATTCCGATACTGATTCAGAATGAGAGCGCCTGCGGACTGGTGGCGGCCCAGGCTTCCAGCTTCCCGATTCCGCTGGCGTTAGCGTCCTCCTGGCAGCCGGAGCTTACCGGAAAAATGGGTGAGATTATCAGCGAGCAGGCCAGGGCTGTGGGTGTGCGCAAGTGCCTGTCGCCGGTGGCGGATGTGGCAAGGGACCAGCGCTGGGGCAGAGTGGGAGAGACCTTTGGGGAGGATCCTACCCTGGTGACGGCCTTTTCCGTGGCGGAGTCCGGCGGCCTGCAGCAGGAGTTCTACGGGGATCACGTGATTTCCTGCGCCAAGCACTTCATGGGATACGGAGCCAGCGAGACGGGGATTAACTGCGCTGAGATCAACGTGGGCAAGCGGGAGCTGCGGGAGGTCTATGGGACACCCTTCGCAGCCATGATTCATGAAAATGATCTGCAGTCCGTGATGGTCACCTACTCCGAGATTGACGGATATCCCATGTCGGTCAATGATGAGTACATCAATGAATATCTTCGCGGAGATCTGGGATTTACCGGCTCCGCCATCTGCGACGCCATGTCCATACCGAGGGCGCATAACTCCAACGGGGTTGGCAGGGATGAGAAGGAAATCGCGGTGATGGCCGCCAAGGTGGGCATTGACGCAGATACGCCGGTGACTTCTGTGTACCAGCTGCTGGTGGATGCGGTGAAGGATGGCACCCTGCCGGAGGCTGACCTGGACAGGATGGTGCTTCGCGTCTTAAATCAGAAAAAGGATCTGGGCCTGTTTGAGAATCCTTATGTGGATGAGGAGAAGGCGCAGGAAATCTTCGCGAAGCCGGAGGGAGATCTTCTTTCCAAAGAGATCAGCGAAAAGAGCATGATTTTACTGAAAAATGACGATCAGCTGCTTCCCTTAAAGGACGTGTATCACAATATCGCCTTTGTGGGTCCCTTCGCGGACAGACTTTCCACACTGTTTGGCGGCTATGCCTATCCGTCCATGCTGGAAATGCTGGTGCTGGCCTGCTACAATGTCAGCGGCAGCATGGAGGGCGGCTTCGGCGATTACTTCCGTCAGTTTATGGATCCGGCGGTGATGCATGATACGCTGGGCATTGACAACAGTCTGACGCCGAGAGAAAATCTGGATAAGATTATTGCGGAGAAATATCATATTAAAACGCTGTATCAGGAGGCGAAGGATATTTTTAAAGACGCAAATGTAACCTACGCGAAGGGCTACAGTACGCCCGGCGCCTTTGAGGAGGATCTGGCGCAGGCAAAGGCAGCAGCCGCAGACAGTGATGTGATCGTGCTCTGCCTGGGTGAGATCACCGGCATGGGCGACGACGCCACCAGCGGCGAGGGCAAAAATACTCCTGACTTAAGGCTGCCCGGCAGACAGGCGGAGCTGGTGAAGGAAATGAAAAAGCTGGGAAAGCCGATGGTGCTGGTGCTCTTTAACGGCCGCGGCCTGGAGCTGACAGAGGTAATCGATGATGTGGACGCTGTCCTGGAGGTATGGTATCCGGGTCCCCACGGCGGAAGCTCTATCGCGAAAGCGCTTCACGGGGATATCAACCCGGGTGGCAGGCTGCCGGTCACATTCCCGACGCATTCCGCCCAGTGCCCGCTCTATTATGGACATAAGGCCGGCAGCGGCTATCGTGTTCTGGAGAATGATGGACCGAAGGAGACGATTATGGGTCCTCTGTTCCACTTTGGCCACGGCCTGTCCTACACCACCTTTGCGTACAGTGATCTGGAGGTCAGTCCCACGGTGGAAATCATGGGAGAGGTGAAGATATCCTTCAAGGTGACCAACACCGGGGATGTGGCGGGGGATGAGACCGCGCAGGTTTATTTC
>JAJQCU010000393.1 GCA_021202575.1 Lachnospiraceae bacterium | reverse complement strand
GGCGGTGACCGGCAAGCCCATCCTGTATGTGGGCATGGGAGAGAAACTCTCCGACTTGGAGCAGTTCTATCCGGACCGTATGGCCAGCCGGATTCTGGGCATGGGCGATGTCCTTTCCCTGATTGAGAAGGCCAGTGAGGCCATTGACATCGACGAGGCCAAAGAGAAGGACATGATGGGCCGCATGCAGAAGGGAAAGTTTGATTTCAACGACTACCTGGAGAGCATGAAGCAGATGCGCAATATGGGCGGGATATCCTCCCTGCTGGGGATGCTGCCCGGCATGGGCGTCAGGGCCGGCGACCTGGAGGGCATGATCGATGAAAAGCAGATGGCCCGCACAGAAGCGATTGTCTATTCCATGACGCCTGAGGAGCGCCGTAATCCCAAGCTGTTGAATATCAGCAGGAAGCAGCGGATCGCCAGGGGCGCGGGCGTGTACATCTCGGTGGTCACCCTATACATAAAAAAAATTGAGCAGTCTCAGAAGATGATGAAGCAGCTGGGCGGCGGCAAACGCGGCATGGGCGGCCTGATGGGAGCCATGGGCGGCGGCAGGCGCAGAGGCAAATATTTTTGAATGATAATCCAGCGATACGCCGGATTATTTATAGATTGCTTTTCACAACTTAAAAAATATAACCAGTCCTTTACAAGCAAAAAAACGCCTGACAGGCCTGTTTCTGTCTTTTAAGTCGGCTGTGAATAGTAACAAATAAAAGATTTCACATAATGGAGGAGAAACACAACTATGGCAGTAAAAATCAGATTAACCAGACTGGGACAGAAGAAGAAGCCCCTTTACAGAATCATTGTAGCGGATTCCCGCTCCCCCAGAGACGGCAGATTTATTGAGGAGATCGGCACCTACGACCCCAACAAGAATCCCAGCGAGATCAAAATCAATGAGGAGCTGGCGAAGAAGTGGCTTGACAACGGCGCCCAGCCGACGGATGTGGTAGCCAAACTGTTCAAGGTGGCCGGTATCGAGAAATAGAGAAGCACGTCCGGAGGTAGAGTATGAAAGAATTAGTAGAGATTATCGCAAAAGCCCTCGTTGATCATCCGGACGAGGTTGTGGTAACCGAAGAAAGAAACGGCAGTGATGTGACGGTGGAGCTTCATGTGGCGCCCTCCGATATGGGGAAGGTCATCGGCAAGCAGGGCAGGATTGCCAAGGCAATCCGGTCCGTGGTGAATGCCGCGGCCAATAAGGAGCACCTGACTGTTGATGTAGAGATTGTCTGATCATCACTGACAGAGTCGCAAAAGGGCGCTTTCGCCGGTATAACGTTTTCGGAATCACAGTGAACGGCAGAATAATTTCCGCTCACTGTCAGGAGGATGCGCACGAGAAGTTATACCGGAAAGGCGCCTTTTTCAGAATCCGGAGGTTTTTTTTGGAAGATTTATTTCAGGTAGGCGTGATCGCCAATACCCATGGAGTGCGCGGGGAGGTCAAGGTATTTCCCACAACGGATGACGTCAAACGCTTCAAAAAATTAAAAAAGGTGCTTCTGGACACCGGAAAAGACCTTATTTCACTGGATATTGAGAGCGTTCGCTTTTTTAAGCAGTTCGCGATTCTGAAGTTTGCGGGAATCGACGATATGGACGCGGCCATGGCGTACAAGGGGAAAAGCCTGCTCATTTCCCGCCGGGACGCGGTGAAGCTTCAGAAGGATGAATATTTCATCGCCGACCTGATCGGGCTTTCCGTATATAATGAGGAAGGAGCCCTTCTGGGCAGCGTGACGGATGTGCTGCAGACCGGCGCCAATGATGTGTACGCGGTAAAAATGGAGGACGGCAGGGAATTATTGCTTCCGGCCATCAAAGACTGCATTCTGGAGATTAACTTGGAGGGACGTTCCATGCGGGTGCATGTGATGGACGGCCTGATGGATTTATAGAGGCGGCGGGCTACGGCTATGAAATTTTGTGTATTGACGCTTTTTCCGCGGATGATTGAACAGGGAATGTCGGAAAGCATTCCGGGAAGAGCCAGGCGGCAGGGGCTGATTGAGCTTCAGACTGTGGATATCCGGGATTATACGGAGGATAAGCACCGGCGGGTGGATGATTATACCTACGGCGGCGGCGCGGGAATGCTGATGCAGGCGCAGCCGGTATATGACGCTTATCAGGCGGCCACAAAAGAGTGTGACAAAAAACCCCGCACCATTTACGTTACTCCCCAGGGCAGAGTTTTTGACCAGAAGCTGGCTATGGAGCTTTCGAAGGAAGAGGAGCTTGTGTTTCTCTGCGGCCATTATGAGGGCGTGGATGAGAGGGTGCTGGAGGAGATTGTCACGGACCGGATTTCCATCGGGGACTATGTGCTCACCGGCGGGGAGTTGCCGGCGCTGGTCATAATGGACGCTGTCAGCCGTCTGGTGCCCGGCGTCCTCCACAATGAGGAATCCGCTGAGACGGAGACCTTTGACAATGATCTTTTAGAGTATCCCCAATATACCCGCCCGGAGTGCTGGCATGGAAAGAGCGTTCCCCAGGTGCTTCTGTCCGGAGATCACCGCAAAATCAACGCCTGGCGGCTGGAGGAGGCAAAGGAGCGCACAAGGGCGCAGAGGCCGGATCTGTACGCCGCCTATGAGTACCGCCAGGAGGTAATCCGCTGGCTTTCCCGGCAAAAACGGCTGCATATCCACATGATGGAGCTGTTGAAAAGAAACCTGGGAAGGGTGCTTGCCTTCGACCCGAGGGATGGGGC
>JAJQCU010000420.1 GCA_021202575.1 Lachnospiraceae bacterium | reverse complement strand
CAAGCATATTCAGGAGCCCATGCCCAGCCCGAGAGACTTTGTGGAGGAGATTCCTGTCAGTGTGGAGCAGATTGTTTTAAAATGCTGCCAGAAGACGGTGAGCCGCAGATATCAGTCCATGGGAGAGCTGATCGATGATCTGAAACAGGCGCTGGTCCACCCGGACGAGGATTTCGTACAGGTGGTGAATCCGGACGAAACCGGGGCGACCCGGTTTGTGGTGAAACCGGAGTACGTGGAAGAGGAGGGTTACGAGGAGGAAGAGGAGGAATACGGGGAGGAAGAAGGGGAATACGAGGAGGAAGAGGAAGAGACTGAAGAAGAGGCTGAGGAGGAGGAAAGCATCCGCTTCCGCACCAGCTCCATGAGCCGCGGCGGTCATACCGGCACCATGAAGCTTCGCACGGGCAGAGTTCCGCAGGAGCTGCTGGAGCAGGAGGAAATGGAAGAGGAGGAGAATAATAAAACCGAGAAGGTGACCCTTTCCCTGATCGTCATAGTGGGCCTGATTATTCTGATTCTGATTGTTTACATGATCTTCCGGATCCTGGGCTTTTTTGAGAGCCCGGGGAGCGGCGTTTTTGGCGGCGGCAGTATCGCGGAGGAGTCATCGGAGGAGACCGGCCAGGTGACCATGGTCGCCGTGGTGGGTGAGGATGTGGATACAGTGACCGCCAGACTCAGGGCGCTGGGCCTTGAGGTGGCAAAGCAGTACGAGGAATCGGATTCTGTCAGCGCCGGGATTGTGATCAGCGCGGATGTGTCCGTGGGAACCATTCTGAATGCGGGAGATACCGTGACGCTGACTGTCAGCGCCGGCAAGGAGGGAGTGGTCATTGAGGACGTGACCGGCCTGTCCATGGATGAGGCGGTGGCGCTGCTGCAACAGCAGGGATTTACTGTGTCCACTTCGGAAAGCTACAGCGATACCGTGGAAAAGGGATATGTAATCAGCCAGAATCCGGAGGGCGGCCAGACCGTGTCCAAGGGTTCCGCGGTGACTGTCAGAGTCAGCGCGGGATCGGATGATTCCACGGTTCGTGTTCCCAGCCTGATCGGCCTGCCTTTGGGAAACTGTGAGGAGGAGCTGGCGGCTGTGGGGCTTTCTCTCGGCACGGTCAGTGAAACCTACAGCGACACTGTTGAGGAGGATCTGGTCTGTGAGCAGCAATATGGCGAGGGCTCCTACGTGGAGAGGGGCACCACGGTGGACGTGACAGTCAGCCTGGGAGCGACGCCGGCCTCATACAGATATCAGGCCAGCATTGAGGCGCCCACGGCGGAGGAGGCTCCTCAGTATGAAAGCGGAGACACGGTTCAGATCGCACTGATTTCGGACAGCGGCAAGACCCTGTACAGCGCCAGCGTCACTGAGTTTCCGGTGACCATCAGCATTTCCGGCATTACCTCGGCCTCCGGCAAGATTATCATGACATACACCTATGATGAGGTGGTGACCCAGGCCACGGAGTCCAGCGCGGCGGTGACGGAGAAAAAGACCGCCAGCTTTGAGCGGGCCGTCACCTTCACAGAGGAATAAAGGGGGATGAAGGACAGGGAAATGAAACATGCCGGAGAATAAACAGGGAAAAATCACCAGGGGCGTGGGCGGCTTTTATTACGTTCACGTACCGGAAAAGGGCATATATGAGTGCAGGGCGAAGGGAATTTTCAGAAATGAGCGTGACCGGATCAAACCTCTGGTGGGGGATGACGTGATCATACAGATTCTTTCCGAAAAGGACGCCCTTGGCAATATTGAGCGGATACTGCCCAGGAAAAGCTGCCTGGTGCGGCCCGCGGTAGCCAACGTGGATCAGGCGCTGGTGGTCTTCAGCGTGTACTGCCCCCGGATCAGTCTGAATCTGCTGGACCGGATGCTGATCCACATGGAGCAGCAACACCTTTCCGTGGTTCTCTGCCTCAATAAGTCGGACCTGGATGAAAAAAAGGAGGGCGAAGGGCTGGCCCATATCTATGGGGCGGCGGGCTATCCGGTGCTGCGTGTCAGCGCCGGAACAGATCCGGATATGGGGACGCTGCTTCCGTATCTGAAGGGAAAGACCACTGCCCTGGCGGGGCCCAGCGGCGTCGGGAAGTCTACCCTGGTCAACCGCCTTCAGGGAGAAACCTGTATGGAGACCGGCGAGGTCAGTGAAAAGCTGAAGCGCGGGCGGCATACCACCAGACATTCCCAGCTTATCCCTGTGGATGAGGACAGCTATCTTCTGGACACGCCGGGCTTTGGCTCCCTGGAGTTATTTGACCTGGAAAAAGAGGAGCTGGCGGCTTACTACAGCGAATTTACGCCCTTTATAAAGGACTGCAGATTCAATGGCTGCACCCATACCAATGCGCCGGTCTGCGGGGTGATAAACTCGCTGGAGGAGGGAAATACCAGTCCGGCGAGCTACCACACCTACTGTGTCCTGTATGAGGAGCTGGCGGCACGCAAAAAATACTGAAACAACGGAGAAAAAGCCCTGACAGCATGTCGGAGGCCGGGACTCTGTACATATATTTTTACATTTATATATTCAGGAGGAGAACAGAAATTACATGAAGCTGGGAATCATCGGCCTTCCCAATGTGGGGAAGAGCACGTTATTTAATTCGCTGACAAAGGCGGGGGCGGAGAGCGCTAATTATCCCTTCTGCACCATCGACCCCAATGTGGGGATTGTGGCGGTGCCGGATGAGAGAATCCGCCTGCTGGGGGAAATGTACCATTC
>JAJQCU010000289.1:360-2737 GCA_021202575.1 Lachnospiraceae bacterium | reverse complement strand
GGCAAGACCCGGGTGATCACCCACAGGATCGCCTGGCTGATTGAGGAGGAGGGGGTCGATCCCTGGCACATCCTGGCCATCACCTTTACCAACAAGGCCGCCGGGGAGATGAGGGAGAGGGTGGATTCTCTGGTGGGCTTCGGCTCCGAACAGATCTGGGTAGCCACCTTTCACGCGACATGTATCCGCATTCTGCGGCGGTACGCCGACCGGATCGGCTATGACAATAACATCACCATCTATGACACGGACGACCAGAAGGGGGTGATGAAGGACGTCTTAAAAAGCCTGAATATTGACAACAAAATGCTGAAGGAGCGGACGGTGCTCTCCGCCATCTCCTCCGCCAAGGACGAGCTGATTTCCCCCAATGAGTTCTGGCTGAACGCGGGCGGCGATTTTACACAGAAAAAAATCGCGGAGGCCTATATTGAGTATCAGAGGGTCCTGCGGAAAAATAACGTCATGGACTTTGACGACATTATCGTGAAGTGCGTGGAGCTGTTTCAGACCTGTCCGGACGTGCTGAACCAGTACCAGGAGCGGTTCCGCTATATCATGGTGGACGAGTATCAGGATACCAACACGGCCCAGTTTGAGCTGATCCGCCTGCTGGCGGACAAATACCGCAACCTGTGCGTGGTGGGCGACGACGACCAGTCCATCTACAAATTCCGGGGGGCTAATATCCGCAATATTCTGGATTTTGAGTCCGTCTATCCGGAGGCCCGGGTCATCAAGCTGGAGGAAAATTACCGCTCCAAGGGCAACATTCTGGCGGCGGCCAACGCGGTGATCAGCAACAATAAGGGCCGCAAGGCGAAGGCCCTGTGGACCAGCCAGCCGGAGGGAGAGCCCGTTCATTTCATGCGGCTGGATACAGCTCTGGAAGAGGCGGTGTTTGTGGCGGAGGACATTCAGAGAAAGAGCCGGGAGGGTGTCGCGGCCTATCGGGACTGCGCTGTGCTCTACCGCACCAACGCCCAGTCCAGGCTTTTGGAGGAGCGGATGATTTTCGCCGGCATCCCCTACACTGTGGTGGGCGGCGTCAATTTCTATGCCCGCAAGGAAATCAAGGATATTCTGGCCTACATGAAGACCATCGACAACGCCAGGGATGATGTGGCGGTGAAAAGAATCATCAACGTGCCGAAGCGGGGCATTGGCGCTACTACCATCTCCAAGGTGCAGGCCTACGCGGACAGCCATGACATGAGCTTTTACGACGCTCTGTGCATGGCGGAGCGGATTCCAGGCGTGGGCCGGGCCGCGGCTAAAATTGATCCCTTTGTCACCCTGATTCAGGGCTTTCGCGGCAAGCTGTCATATTACGGTCTGGACGGCCTGTACAAGGATATTCTGGAGATGACTCATTATACCGATTATCTGGAGGAGACTGAGGACAAGGAGGTCGCCGAGGATCGGATCGCCAATGTGGAGGAGCTGGGCAATAAGGTGGCCGCCTACGTGGAGGAGCACGATATGGCGAAATTGTCCGAGTTCCTGGAGGAGGTATCCCTGGTGTCGGATATTGACAATGTGGAGGACGACAACCGGGTGCTTCTGATGACCCTTCACAGCGCCAAGGGACTGGAATTTGCCCATGTTTACCTGACCGGCATGGAGGACGGCCTGTTTCCCAGCTATCTGAGCATTGTCTCGGACAACAGGGAGGACATTGAGGAGGAGCGCCGCCTCTGCTACGTGGGGATCACCCGGGCGAAGGAGGAGCTGACTTTGACATGTGCCGGGCAGCGCATGATCCGGGGAGAGACCCGGTACAATGTGGTCAGCCGCTTTGTGGAGGAGATCCCCGGGGAGCTTCTGGACCGGGGCTTGCCGAAGACAAGGACAAGGGAGGACGAGATCGCGGACAGGCTCAGCCAGGCCATCGCCGGCCGCCCGGTCTATGATTACCGTCCGAAGGCCGTTCCAAAGCCGAAGACAACGCCGGAAGATGTGAAGCCCTATATCGCCAGAACCATGTCCGAGTTGCAGCAGACCGGGGCTGTGGCAAAGGGAATCGCCGCAACGAATGGCGGCCTGGAATATGAGACCGGCGACAGGGTGCGGCACATCAAGTTCGGCGAGGGCCGGGTTCTCTCCATTGTGAAGGAGCCCAGGGACTACAAGGTGACGGTGGATTTTGAAAAATATGGCCAGAAGGTCATGTTCGCGTCCTTTGCGAAGCTGAAGAAGTGCGGGGAATAAAACAGCAACGTGGATATGGTCGGCCGCGAATAGTAACTGAATAAAAGTGAATTGCAAAAATTTTATAAAACCCTATAGTAAGAATTCGGTTTTTATGCTATACTAATACAAATTTAACGAAAGGACGTCTTTGAAAGATGAAAATGGAAGAACTGGCCGCCGCCAT
>JAJQCU010000289.1:0-350 GCA_021202575.1 Lachnospiraceae bacterium | reverse complement strand
TGGCTGCAGTGCTCTGCGTAATTGGAGCCATCGTTGTGATTGCGGGAATTGCCATCGCGGTCTATAAGCTTCTTGACAGAAGCAAGGCTGAGGATGACGATTTTGACGATGATTTCGATGACTTTGACGATGAGGATGACGATGACAGCTCCTACATTGAGCTGGATGTGGTGTACGAGGAGGACGACGAAGAGGAGGAGCCGGTGAAGAAGGAAGAGGCCTCTGAGGAGGAGCCCGCCGCGGAGGAAAAGGAAGCCGCTCCGGAAGAGAAAGCGGCGGAGGAAAAGGAAGCCGCTCCGGAGAAGACAGCCGCGGAGGAAAAGGAAGCCGTTCCGGAGAAGACAGCCGCG
>JAJQCU010000024.1 GCA_021202575.1 Lachnospiraceae bacterium | reverse complement strand
AAAGAGCTTGCGCCGGGAGAAAAGCAGGAGCTGACGCTCACATTCTCCCTGACAGATATGGCAAGCTACGATGAAGAGAAGAGCGCGTATGTTCTGGAGCAGGGAGATTATTTGGTCCGCATGGGCAGCTGCTCTGACAATACCGAGGTCTGCGGTGTGGTGCGGCTGGATCAGGACGTGGTTGCTTATCAGGTAAAGCCTATTTGTCCGGGCTGGGATTTTGAGGATCTGAAGCCGGATGCAGCAGTACGTAACGATGAGAGAGCGGTTGCGGCTGGATGTGATGCTGTTTCTGATGTGAAAGTCATTACAATCCATGGTACTGATGTCAAAACATTGTCCGCCTCTTATCGGGGAGAACCGAAAGAACTGGCTGCGGGAGAGGCCGTCAGCTGGCAGGAGGTGAAAGCCGGAACAAAGTCTGTAGATGAGTTTCTGGCCGGGCTTAGTGTGGAACAGACGGCAGCCCTGTGTGTGGGCAATTACAGCGAAGGGGACATTCAGAGTGTGATCGGCAATGCCTGCGCCAAAGTGGCCGGCGGCGCCGGAGAGACCACCCGCCATCTGGATTCCCTTGGCCTTGACACTTTGTCCATGGCGGACGGCCCCGCGGGCCTTCGGCTCAGTAAGGAATACAAGCTGGTAGGCGGAGCGGCAAAATCCTCTGATTCTGCGCTTGACGGTGTATTCAGGGATCTGATGGATGAGGAACAGATGAAAATGATGGCGGCCATGATGCCACAGCCCTCTGAGGAGGAATTAAAAGCGACAGTATATCATCAATACTGCATCGCCATTCCCATCGGAACCGGGCTTGCCCAGAGCTTTAATACTGAGTTGTGTGAGGTCTGCGGGGATATCGTCGGGGAGGAGATGGAGATGTTCGGCGTGAATCTGTGGCTTGCGCCAGCCCTGAATATCCAGCGTTCTCCCCTGTGTGGCCGGAACTTCGAGTATTATTCCGAAGATCCCCTCATCAGCGGCAAAATCGCCGCTGCCATCACCAGGGGCGTACAGAGACATAAAGGCTGCGGCACCACCATCAAGCACTATGCCGCCAACAACCAGGAGACTAACCGTTACGCCTCCAACAGCATCCTCAGTGAGCGGGCTCTCAGAGAGATTTACCTGAAAGGCTTTGAAATCTGTGTAAAGGAGAGCGCGCCGGAGGCTGTCATGACCTCCTATAACCTGATCAACGGAGAGCACACCTGCAACAGCTATGATCTGCTGACCTCTGTCCTGCGCGATGAATGGGGCTATGAAGGTGTGGTCATGACCGACTGGTACGTGACCAGCGACATGATGCGGGGCCAGGCGAGCGTTCATCCCTTCGGCTCAGCGGCGGGCTGCGTGAAGGCCGGCAATCATCTTAGCATGGCCGGGATGAAGAGCGATGTGGAGGATATCCTGAAGGCGCTGGAGGATGAAAGTCATCCATATCACCTGACGAAAGCACAGCTGCAGGACACTGCGAGGGTGGTCCTTAAGTCTGTCCTCAGGCTGGCGGTGTGATGCCTATGTATACGATCAGACCATATCAGGAAAAAGACAGAGAGGCAGTGGAGGGTATCTGCGTTGGGACTTCTGAAAATTTCAGCCGGAACCCTCTGATGAGGGAGGCGCTGCTTCAGGTGTTCTGTCATTATTACATTGAGAAGGAGCCCGGAAACTGCTTTATCGCCGCCGATGAGGATGACAGGGCGGTGGGATATATTCTGTGCGCGGAGAATTTTACGGAATGGGAACAGCTCTTTCAGAAAGAGTATATTGAACCCTCCGATAATCCGGCCACGAAGATGATGGGACCGGGCACCATTGAGGGATTGCGGAGCTTCGCGGCGGATTATCCGGCGCATCTGCACATTGATCTGAATGAGGACTGCCAGAGGCAGGGGCTGGGTACCAGATTGATGGACGCGCTGCTCGCTCATCTGAAAGAAAAGGGCGTCAGCGGCGTTATGCTCTGTGTGGCCGCTGATAATGAGAAGGGCAAAGGCTTTTACCAAAAATACGGTTTTATTGAGCTTGAAAGGACGGAGCAGGAAATCGCCATGGGCAGAAAACTCTTATGAAAGGAGCAGGAGCATATGAATGAGCGCATCGATAAGCTGCTGAATAACCAGGGAGGGAATTACATTTTTCCTTTTTTCTGGCAGCACGGGGAAAGGGAGGAAACCTTGCGGGAATATATGAGGGCCATCCATGAGAGCAATATCGGCGCGGTATGCGTTGAGAGCCGCCCGCATCCGGATTTTTGCGGGGAAAAGTGGTGGCAGGATATGGATATCATTCTGGATGAGGCCAGAAACCGGCATATGAAGGTCTGGCTTCTGGATGACAGCCATTTTCCAACCGGCTACGCTAACGGAGCAATGGCCTCGCAGCCGGACAGCTTATGCAGGCAGAGCGTCTGCTTTCGATCCCATGTCGTCAGCGGAGGAGATTGGCTGAGTCTTTCAGCGGATGAACTGCGGTATGCCCCTGCCTTTGAAAAAAATATGATCGAAAATTATGCCATGCATGGAGAAGTCAGGAGGTTTGACGACGATTGCCTGTTTTCTCTGTATGCGGTCAGACAGGACGGTGCGGAGAATGACTTTTTATCTCCGGAAAACAGAATCAATCTGAAAAAATATCTGGATGAAGCTTCCTTTTCCGCAGGATTCCGCTGGAGAGCTCCTGAAGGAGAATGGAAGGTTTATGTCTTTCATCTGTCGCGCAAACAGGGATATCACCGCTCCTACAT
>JAJQCU010000374.1 GCA_021202575.1 Lachnospiraceae bacterium | reverse complement strand
ATAGCCCCCGGTGTAGGCAAATTCCGCGTACAGTCGAATCCCTGGAAGGGTGGTGAGCATACTGCACTCCGCCCCATCGTCCCCCCAGGCAGTCATGAGGGCAAAGGGAATCTCTGCCTCCCGACAGGCGCTCAGCGCCGGAATCGTGGATCTCAGGGTCTTCTCAAAATCCATCACCATCCCCGCCCAGGTCCAGGTGCCCCCCGCGAATACAACCCGGTCGGAGAGCAGGCGGTGTTTGCGGATTACGTCCGCGTATTCTTCCTGTTCATTATGATAATAATCCCAGTAAATCAGGTCGATCCCCGGCGCCACACTGTCGATGGCTTCCTGCGTCGGATCCTGCCCGCCATGATATCCGCCTCCGGAAACGGAATCGCTGAAATACATGTCGCTCCACATCATGGGCTCCAGCCCCAGCCGATCCGTAATCTCCTTCACCCGGCATAAGTGCCTTTGGATAATGGTGTGGGAGGACTCATAGCCATGCCTGCGCAGATGCTCTCCAAGGCCCAGGCCATAGGCCTCGTCCATTCCGATATGAATTCGTTTGCTTCTAAACGGCTCGCTGGCAGAGCGGATCATCCTCTCCAGAAGCTCATAAGTTTCCTCACTGTCAGCCAGCACCACCTCGCCCACATCCGCATAGCGGGCCATGGCCGGCCAATGCAGAACGCGACGCAGATGCCCCAGCGTCTGGATACAGGGAATCATCTCAATTCCCAGTGCCGCGGCGTAATCATCCAGCTCCTTTAATTCCTTTTTGGTATATCTGCCGCGCATATAGCCGATATAGGGTTCCCCCTCCACCTCATAGGTATCCTCCGTGTATAGCATGGCCGCGTCCATGCCGGCCAGCGCCATCACACGCAGAATGCTCTTCATGGCCTCAGGGCGCACTACCCCGTTACGGGAAACGTCAAACATCGCCCCCGTCTCAAAGCAGGGCAGCTCATGCCGCTCATATTCCTCCTCTTTAAGAGCGTCCCCCACAAAGGACAGCCCACGATAGAAATGAACCGGCTTCTCCCAGCCCAGACGGATCTGATCTCCCCGGTGAATCACCTCCACTCCCCGGGTACGGAACCCCTCCACAGCGACGCCCGATTGTGAGGAGCCGCTGTCAGGCTCCGCAGCACCCTCCTGCGGCTCCAAAACCCTGAAATTCAGCATCTGCCCGATCTGAGGAAGCACCTCCTCAAAGTTCGCCGGCAGCTCCCCCCGAAAATAGTAACCTTCCATGTTCCGCCCTCCCTGTGATAAGGAATCCATTTACCGTTTACGGCTTAAGGCGTCAGCCGCAGTCGGATTCATCATAGCAAAAAAGAGATTTCACCGCCTTAAAATTTTTGCAATACGCCAGGAATACTTTTGTGCTCGGCCCTCCACTGCGTGGGAGAGAGCCCGGTCTCCCTGTGAAAAATAAAAGAGAAATAATTTGGATCGTCAAACCCCACGCTGACAGCGATTTCCGAGACCGATTCCTCTGTGTATTCCAGATATTTTCTGGCCGCGTCAATCCGGATCCGGTTCAGAGTCCGGGTCAGGGTTTCATTTCCGGATTTTCGAAACATATGACTGATGTGGGAATAGCTGCAATGGTACTTTTGCGCCAGATCCCCGATGGTAATTTTCTGGGAAAAGTTTCTCCGCAGATGAGAGAGAATGTCATGATACCGGACAGAATCGTTCTCCCTCCTGTCAGGCAGGCTGTTGTTTCTGTCAAAAAGCATCATAAACATATACTGGAAAGGCGTCAGCATTCTGGTCAGCCGCTCCATGTCCGGACTGTCGCTGCGGAATGTCTCATAGGCTTTCTCCATTTTTCTTTGATTCAAATCATACTGTTTGCAGACCCGGTAAATCCGCGATTTTGCCTCCTTTTCAGGTGCGCGAAATCCGCTGACAGACAGAAAAGCCTCCGCTTCCCCGAAAGAGCTTTTCAGCGGAAACACTGCCTCCAGACAGCCGGCCCAGCAGATTCCGGCATAATTGCCCCGCTCTCTGGCTCTGGCCAGCACCTTGCCCTGGCACTCAATGCAGTGCTGCCAGGCTCCCTGACAGTTTTTGATATGCATACAATAGATATTCTCGTGATTATTATATGGAAGGAAATAATACCAGCAGGGCGTCAGCCTGGCGCTGAGCAGATGAATCGTAATCGTCAGCCCCAATTCTTCCTTCAGCCCGTCCATGGTACTGCAGATATCCCCGGCCAGCTTCACGCTGAACGCATCCTCCTGGTCAATAAACATCATTTTCTCTCCTCATATCGGCTCTCATACACACCGGGGTCTGACAGCAGAAAACAACAGTGCCATCCGGCCCGGATCCTTCCCTTCAGAATCAACGGCCCGGCCCGGCTTAAGTCCTTACATCCGCAATCAACAGATCACCCCAGCTGAGGCTCATCCACCAGAGCGACACAATCCGCCGCCTTTCCCTCCGTCTCAAAGATAAGGATCTGATTTTCCCCCTGTTTTAACAGCGGCGCCGGAATATAAAGTCTCTTCTGCGGGCCGATCTCCCAGAAGCGCCCCAGGTTGAAGCCGTTTATAAAAGCACAGCCTTTGCCCCAGCCTGTGAGATCCAGAAAGGTGTCCCCCGGCTTCTCCACAGGAAAGGTAAATTCATAAAAGGCCGGATTGCCCTCCGTATATCCCTTCGCAAAATCCAGCTTTTCCAGATTGTCCAGCGGCAGACAATAATGGGTCCAGCCGCTGTGCATATGGAAGTTCACCTGTACGCCC
>JAJQCU010000259.1:1889-2756 GCA_021202575.1 Lachnospiraceae bacterium | reverse complement strand
CACATATACTTTGGTCAGGCCCTCCTTCTTCGCCAGGTCCAGAAGCCCCTTCAGATGATTGATGTGGCTGTGGACGCCGCCGTCGCTGACCAGGCCGTAGCAGTGGAAGGCGCTGTCGTATTTTTTGCAGTTCTCAACCGCCGCGAGCAGGGCCGGATTCTCAAAAAAGGTCCCGTCCTGAATCTCCTTGGTAATGCGGGTCAGCTCCTGATAGACGATGCGGCCCGCTCCCATATTCAGGTGGCCCACCTCGGAGTTGCCCATCTGGCCCTCCGGGAGCCCCACCGCCATGCCCGAGGCGTTGCCCCTGACAAAGGGATATCTGGCCATCAGGCCGTCGATCACCGGGGTCTTCGCCTGAGCCACGGCGTTTCCTTCCGTCCTGTCATTCAGGCCAAAGCCATCCAGAATCATTAAAACAACCGGTTTTTTACTCATTTTGTGTCTCCTTCTTCTATGTCGTCTTCTTTTTTCGTCAATTTCTTAATCGGATTCATTATACTCCTATTCCAAAGGATATGCAAGAATCATGTTTTCATCCGTTACTGTGAATAGTAACTTCCACCCCGATTCACTCCGCCAGGTCAATCATCACCAGAAGCGTCCCCTGCTTTACAGAAATCGAGGCCGGTTTCCCGATAAACTCATTGCTGACCCCGAGGGGAAAATCATCGGTCAGTTCAGCGTCCTCCAGCTCATATTTCAAATTTTTCAGGGTCACTCCCCGGGCGCTGTCCCCCATGCAGAAAATATTGATATAGCCCTCCAGCGTTTCCTTTAAAACAATTTCCTCGTCCTGCACCAGAAGGCTCATGCCTGCTCCGTCGCAGAGGAAGCCCTCCGCGCCCCGGTTTTTCAGATATTTCA
>JAJQCU010000259.1:0-1879 GCA_021202575.1 Lachnospiraceae bacterium | reverse complement strand
CATCAGCTTAATATTGGCCAGGGTGTGCTCCAGCCTGCCGCCGCAGGCGCCGTACATATAAAAACGCCGGTATCCGAGGGCCAGTCCCTCCCTGACCGCCGCCACCATGTCGGTGTCGTCCTTTTCGGCCGGAAGCCTCTTGATCTTCTCCGGCGCCGTCCGCTCCAGCTCCTCCACCGCCCCCCTCAGGCCTTCATCCAGCGAATCAAAATCCCCGATCACCAGATCAGGCTCAATCCCCAGCACATCGCAGTACATCAGGCCGCCGTCCGCCGCGATCATATAATCCGTGTCTTTATGATAAGGAATGCTCCCCACCGTCAGGTCTCCGGCGCCGATAATAAAGCAGGATCCGTCACTCATGTATTTTCTCCCTCCTGATCACCATTTCCAGACAGATCACCCCCATGGCGATCAGCACCGCGCCGGAGGTAATCCCCGCCGTCCCTGTGGGAAAGAGGCCAAGGTTGCTCATCAGGAACACGATCACATTGACCAGGCCGTGAATCGCCGCGATCAGCACAAAGCTCCCGCTGTCGCGGTAGGCCATGCCGAGCACCGCGCCAATGGCAAAGGCGTAAATCCCCTGCACCAGATTTCCATGATAGACGCCAAAGAGCAGGGCCGACAAAAGCAGCGCCGTATTGGGCTTCATATAGCGATCCATCTGCAGCAGGATAATGCCCCGGAAGAGGAATTCCTCCACCGTGGAGCTGAAAAATCCATAGAGAATGATTCCCAGCGGAATGCCCACAGCGTACAGATTGGCCGCCGCCTCCTTATAGCTTCTTCTGACTCTCAGACGTCCGGTGCCGATGAAAAACATATTGATTCCCAGCGCCAGAAGAAGCGTGGTCACAACCCAGACGAACTGCTTCTGCTTCGGATTCTGACCATATTTTCCCTTTGCCGCGGACAGACATTTCCGGCCGTCCGCCATATAATACAGGATAAAAAAGACCACGACCAGCGCCAGAATCTGGACGATGGCGCTGCCGTTTCCGGAAAAGGACAGCCCCTCCTCGTCGGAATCCTCCAATATAAACAGGAAGTTAAATAAAGCGTCGTTTGACTGGCTGAGAAACAGCACCACATAGCCCAGAAGCTGGCGCGCCAGCTCTCCCATCACGTAAAACAGAAGGAAGGGATAGAGAAAGGCCCAGATCGTCTGAAAGCTTCTTGATCTCTGCTTTTTCGCGTCGGCCTTCCAGTCGCCGGATCCGCCCGCGGCCGCTCCTGACCCCGCTGCGGACCCTGTGGGATTCTGTGTGCTTCCGGCGCCGGACCGCTGCCCGGAGCTGTCGCCGGACGTCCCCCCTCCGGTTTTCCTGTCATCCGTACTGAAATATTTCGGATCCATCCGGCGGGTGGAGGCCTCTTTCTCCGAGCCGCTTCCGATGCTGGCATCTCCGGCCTTTTTTTCCGCACCGGCGGTTTCGGCGTCATCCTCCGGCTCCGGCTCCGCCTCCTTCACCACAAAATCCTCACCCTGCAACTCCTTGGACAAAAGCAGCTTCTCTAGTTCCTCCACCGTGGACACAATATAGTCCGGCTGCGATTCCTCCAGCTCCCCTTCCGGCGCGTAGCCGTATCTCACCGCCACCGAGGAAAGCCCCGTCTCCTTCGCTGCGTCCACGTCAAAGCAGCGGTCTCCCACCATGATGACCAGCGCTTTTTTAATCATCCTGTAATGAAACAGGCGGTTTAAGGCGTCGCCTATCACCTCCTCCTTGGAAGAATCCATGGCCTTCGGGTCAGAGCCCGCAATCACCTCAAAATACCGGTCAAGCCCGAAGTGCTCCAGAATTTCCTTCGCCGTATCCTCCGTCTTGGAGCTGGCTACCGACAGATGAAAGCCCTGGGCCTTAAGCTTCAGAAG